>NZ_JBSGFR010000014.1:0-21380 GCF_053603475.1 Actinoplanes sp. NPDC004185
GGCGGGTGCACGGACCGACCTGCGGATCCTCGACGTCGGTTGCGGACACGCGCTGCCCAGCCTGCTGCTGGCGCAGACCCTGCCGGGTGCCGAGGCCGGCTCGGCCGCGGGCCGCGGCTCGCGCAGGTCCGGGGACTCCGCCGGGTGCCAGAACCGCAGCAGCAGCACCACCGCGGCCGCGGCCAGCAACGACGCGATGATGTCGGTGAGCGGCACCGAGATGTAGTTCGAGGCCACGAACTGCCCGGCGGCGAAGACCACCCCGGCGACCACGGCCGCCGGCCAGGTCTGCCGGACCCCGCGGCGGCCGTCGATCACCGCGACCAGGACCAGCGGTACGACCACAGCCAGCAGCGGGGTCTGCCGGCCCACCATGGCGCCCAGCGTGTCGGCGTTGAGCCGGGGGTCGTCCACGGCGCCCGAGGTGACCGTGCCCAGGGTGACGATCGGGGTGGCCAGCGCGCCGAAGGCCACCGGTGCCGTGTTCGCGATCAGGGCCACCGAGGCCGCGCGCAGCGGCGGGAAGCCCAGGGCCATCAGCATGACCACGGTGACCGCCACCGGCGTACCGAAGCCGGCCAGGGCCTCCAGCAGGGCACCGAAGCAGAACGCCACGATGACGGCCTGGATCCGCATGTCCGGGCTGAGCCGGGCCATCGAGCGGCGCAGCACGTCGAAGTGGCCGCTGGCCACGGTGAGGTTGTAGACCCAGATCGCGTTCAGCACGATCCACAGGATCGGGAAGAACCCGAAGGCGGCCCCCTCCGAGGCGGACAGCAGCGCCTGCCCGACCGGCATCGCATAGACCGCTACGGCGACCACGAGGGCGACCGCGAGCGCGATGATCCCCGCGAGCCAGGCCCGCATGCGCAGCGCGCCGAGCAGAATGAACAGGGTGAGCAGCGGCAGGGCCGCGAACAGGGCCGAGAGCGCCAGGGAATTGCCGGCGGGGTCGGTCACGATCGTGAACTGGTCCGACATGACAGCCATCCAGCCTCGTCAATGGTGGAGACCACAATCTAACGCTTCTGGCGGGCCCGTGACATGGTGGACGACGGCGATCGGGCCGCCGTTGCCCGCGCGCGGGGCACCGACGGCCCGGCCGGTCGCCAGGGGCGTGTCCTTTGTGCAACGTGCACCGAGTACATGACCTTGACGTGCCAAAATCGTCGATCCGGGCCCGGGAGGGCCGAAATCTATGCTCACCGCCTGTTGCTTCCGCGTCACCCTCCGTACTCTGTTGGTCACATAGCCATCGATCAACTTCAGTGGTGTGAGGCATCGATGGTCACCCGACCGGCAGCATTGCGGGGAGCACAGCATGGTCATCAAAATTGTCGATCAGATCAACGACGACGAGCTCGCCGAAGCGGCCTGGCAGTTGTACTACGCCGCATTCCATGAGCTGAACGCGATGGCGGTGCAGCGGCACTTGATGTACCGCCACGAATTCGACGAGGTCATGAACGACACGCGGGTCCAGAAGTACCTCTGCCTGACCGATGACGGGACCCTGTGCGGTCTGGCGACGTACACCAGAGACCTCGAGGCGGTGCCGTTGATCGCGCCCCAGTACTTCGAGCGGCATTGGCCCGAGCACTATGCGGGCAAGCGGATCTGGTACATCGGGTTCGTCGCGGTTCACCCCAAGTCCCAGGGCCGGCACATGTTCCGGCAGCTCGTCGAGCAGTTGTACGTCACCGCGGCCACCCAGAACGGGCTGGTCGGCATCGACATCTGCTCCTACAACGACGAGGTGCTGAACTTCTCGCACATCTTCCGGTCCATGGTGGAGCGGCTCACCGACAACATGCGCTTCCAGCGGATCGACCAGCAGTCCTACTGGCTCTACGATTTCAGCGCCGAAGCCGCGGCGGCCTGAGGGTCCCCCGACATCACGCCATAGGCATCTCCTTCACCCGGGCTGGGCCGGCCGACGCTCCGCCGCAACGCTGCCGATACCCCGGAGCTGTCGACTTCGAGGTGCGCACAGGGAGCGTCCGCCGGTCCGCTACCACCGTCCGGCCGGGTGCCACGGAGTCACCGGTCCGTGGTTCCCGGCCGTCGTCGGTCATCTGAACGATCTCCTTCCGTCGCCTGGTCTCCTTCCGTGTGTCCGGGTTCAGTAGTGGTATCCGCGGGCCCCCACCGGTTCATGTGACCCTTTGGCCGACGGGGGCCCTTCCGGTAACGCGATGGTCCGGCCGTCCACGCCCCGGCCGATGGCCGCGTACGCCTCGGGGCGGGCGGCCCGCATGACCAGCGCCCAACCGACCCCGATCGCCGCGACTCCGCAGTAGAGCACCGGGACCAGCCACTGGAACGGCGAGTCGCCGGAGACCTGCAGGAGCTCGCCGAACCCGATGATGGTGATCCCGAGTACGGCGCTGAGCAGCAGGAAGGCGATCAGCGGAGCGATCTGCGAACGCCAGACGTTCTCCTTGCCCCGGTTGCGCACGAAGAACGCGAGCACCGCGAACGACGCGCTCCACATCAGGAAGAGCACTCCGAGGCCGCCGATCGTGGTCAGCCAGGCGAACACATAGAACAGTGGCTCCAGACCGGCGACGGCGTAGGCCGAGAGCACCCCGACCGCCAGCACGCTCTGGGTGATCGAGCCGAGCAACGGCGCACCGGTACGCGGGTGCGTCCGCCCCCACGCCGCGGGCAGCACACCCTCCCGCCCGAGGGCGAACTGGTAGCGGGCCACGGCGGCATGGAACGCGAGCAGCGCGGCGAAGACGCTGGTCATGAACAGGACGTAGCCGATGTTGACCAGGATGCCGGGCACGTGCGGCGCGACCAGCTCGAAGACCATGTCCGTCCGGTTGGCCTGGGCCGCCGCCACCACCCCGCCGGGCCCGGTGGTCACCGACATCGCCCAGGCCGACAGCCCGCAGAGCAGCCCGGCGAGGATGACGGCCAGGTGGGTGGCCCGGGCGATCGTCTTCTTCGGGTCCTTGGCCTCCTCGGAGAGCACGACGGTGGCCTCGAAGCCGACGAAGCCGGCGATGGCCAGCACCAGCATCGGGCCGACGTCGGCGGTGAACAACGGCCCCGGGTTCAGCGTGGCGAAGCTGACGGTGCCACCGGCCGGGTTGGCGATCATCACCAGGTCGTAGATCAGCACGATGCTGATCTCGGCGATCAGCAGGACGGCCAGGACCTTGCCGCTGAGGTCGACCCAGAGCAGGCCCAGCACCGACACCACCACCCAGGCCCCCAGCGCGCAGGCGAACCAGCCGACCTTGAGCCCGAACGCCGCCAGGATGTCGGAAGCCGCCGAGCCGAACAGCCCGAACAACCCGATCTGCATGAGCGAGTACGCCGGCAGCGCCACGAAGGCCGCACCGACCCCGGCCAGCCGCCCCAGCCCATGACTGATGTACGCGTAGAAAGCGCCCGAGTTCACGATGTGCCGGCTCATCGCCACGAAGCCCACCGTGAAGATGGACAGGATGCCGGCGGTGACCAGGTAGACCACGGGCACCGCGGTGTTGCCGATGATCGCGTAGATGGCCGAGATCGCGCCGATGATGACGGTCAGCGGGGCCGCTCCGGCCACCCCGAAGAAGACCACCGACGGGACGCCGAGCCGGTTGCGCGCCAGTGCGCTGGAGATGATGTCCGGCTCGGCGGGGTCCTTACGCGCCATCAACAGCCTCCCGGCCCATTGATCGAAGTTGTCCTGGCGGCGGTGGTGCCGCCCGCGAGAGCTCACCGACGGCCGACGGCGAGAACCGACCCGACGCTGGCCTCGGTGTGCTCGATGAGCTGGCGCAGGTCCTCGGGAAGGGAAGCCACTGTGTTCGGCAGGACGGAGAACGCGGACCGGTGCGCCTCGAAGTCCCAGAGCACGTGGCGGGTCAGACCGGTGGCGGCGATGAGGCCGGCCAGCACCCGGTCGGTGATGGACATGTCCAGGCCGCGGACCAGGATGTTGGCCAGCCGCATGGGGGCCCAGGCCGCGGCGTTGCGCTGCAGCTCGTTGTTGGGCATGTAGAAGGTCTGGGTGCTCAGCATCCGCCGCCGGGTCACCGACTCCACCGCGCCGGAGCGTTCGAGGCGCTCCCCCACCCGTACCGCCGCGTCCTGCGACAGGTAGGCGAGCCACGTCCGCACGTCGCGGTGCTGCGGCTGGGCGATGAGAAGGTCCAGGACGGCGTGGTCGAGCCCGTCGCGCGGAGGTTGGTTGCTCACGATCTCCAGGTCGCCCGCGAAGATCCGGAGTTTGTTGTCGAGGATGAGCTCGCCCAGCAGCGCCGCGGCCAATCCGATGCCGGTGGCCCGTGGATGCAGCCGTGAACGGCCGGTCCGGTCCTCGTGAGCGATCAAATAGAACTGGTCAGCCAGCACGCCGCCACTCCCTAGAACATCGACCTGTGATTCGTCAGGGACAACTGCCTGTATAGACCGCACTAACTCCCTGTCCGGTGCATCATGTACCCGGCGCTAAGGTCAACACAAGAAGTACTAGACTCGGAATCACGTCGTGATGTTTTTGCCGGAGGATGGGTCCGGCGCCACGCGTGGATGTCAAAGTATTCCCATTCCCGGAGACGAGGGGGCGGCAGTGTCCACTGACGAGGGCCCGACACTGCGACGGCGCCGATTGGGCGCGGAATTGAAGCGCTGCCGCGAGGAAGCCGGCCTGACCCAGGAGACCGTCGGCCGCCATTTCGAGTGGCACGCGGCCAAGGTGACCAGGATCGAGACCGCGCGCGTGGCGGTGACCGCCCGCGACGTCAAGGACCTGCTGAGCCTCTACGGCGTGCAGGACGAGAACTACCGCGAGGCGCTCATGGCGCTGGCCCGGATGTCGCGCGAGCGCACGTGGTGGACGGACTACCGCGACATCATGCGGCCGGGCAACTTCGTGGGCCTGGAGGCCGAGGCCTCGACCCTGCTGGCCTGGGAACCCATCGTTCTGCCGGGTCTACTGCAGACGGAGGCCTACATGCGCGCGCTGATGCGTACGGGCCGCGCGCAGGACCCGCCGCACCTGGTGGACCGGCGGGTCGCGCTGCGGCTCAAGCGACAGGGCCGGCTGCGGGCTACGAATCCACTGGAACTCCTCGCCCTCGTCGACGAATCCGTGGTGCGACGGGTCATCGGCGGCCCGGATGTCATGGACGAGCAGTTGCAGCACCTGATAGAAACCGCGCAATTACCGACGGTGACGTTGAAGATTCTCCCGTTCGATGCCGGCGAACATCCCTTCCTGGGCGGCTCAGCAGCACTTTTGGCGTTCCGGGAGACCACTCATTTGGATGTAGTTTACCTAGAGGGTCTTGCGGGCGACTACTACGAAGAGCAACATTCAGAGGTCGCCCGCTACCGTGACGAGTTCGAGCGACTGAGCGCCAAAGCCCTCGATCCCCGCTTGTCCATCAAGATGATCGAGGGCCTGCTTCGCGGATAGGCCCGGTACGAGCGAATGCCTGCACGAACCCGTGCAGGGGAGAACTACAACCGCATATTGAAGGGAGGTGCTTGGCATGCCTGCGCACCATCTCGACGCTGCTGTGTGGAAGAAATCCAGTCGCAGCAACGGAAACGGTGGCAACAACTGTGTCGAGGTCGCATTCCTCGACACAGTTGTCGCCGTACGCGACAGCAAGAACCCTACGGGTCCAGCTCTCATCTTCAACCCGTCGGACTGGACCGAGTTTGTTCACTCGGCAAAGGACGGCGAGTTCGATAACAACAGATGAGAGGTTACCGATAGGTGTGTGACGATGGGAAGTAGTCAATCAACGTCAACTTCCCAAACGGCAAGATCCGTTTCAAGATAGTGAAACGTCTGCGCCGGGCGAATAGTTGCGCACGATCGGGACCTTGAGGTAACGCCGGTTCGGGGCGCCCCAGACGGGGCGCCCCGAATCTGCATCCAGGCCTCTGACCTGCGCAGACTCCGCTGTGGACAGATCCGGCGGCGAGCACGGTATTCACCGGGACCACCTGCGAGGTGTACGCTCAGCAGCGGAGCTGTCACCCAGCGTGAAGGGGTTCCCCGTTGCGCACTTTCCCTCCCGGCCCCGCGGTAGCCGATCCGCCGGCCGGACTGCAAGGCCCTACCGCCGTTTCCGGCGTGCCCGTCCTCGAGATGAAATCCGCGCGTATAGCCGCTGCCGTCGAAGAATTCAAGAACGCATTCCCGAACGTCCGTCCATTCTTCGCGACCAAATGCAATACCGACCCCGGGGTGCTGCGCGTGCTGCACACCGCGGGCGCCCGTTTCGAGGTCGCCTCGGTGGACGAAGTGGGCATTCTGCGGTCGCTCGGCGTCCGCGGCCAGGATCTGCTGTTCAGCAATCCGGTACGGGCCCGCGAACAGACCCGCGGAGCCGCCCGGGCCGGCGTCTACCGGTTCGCGGTGGACTCGCTGGACGAGGTGGAGCGGGTGGCTGAGGAAGCCCCCGGGAGCTGCGTCTACGCCCGGCTGTCCACCGGCGACCGGGCCAGCCTGGTGCCCAGCGAGGGCAAGTTCGGTGTGGACGTGCCCGGGGCCGTCGAGCTGCTGGTCCGCGCGCGCACGCTGGGGCTGGTGCCGTACGGGATCACCTTCCACATCGGGTCGCAGTCGCTGACCCCGGCCGCGCTCACCGGGCCGCTGGAGGATGTGCACACCGTCCTGGCCAGACTCGTCAGCCACGGCATCCGGCTGCAGATGGTCGACATCGGCGGCGGTTTCCCGGCGGTCTACGACGAGCCGGTGCCCGCACTGGCGGCGTTCGGCCGGGCCGCGGCGGCCGGCATCGCGCAGCTGCCGTACCCGGTGGAGGTCTTCGCCGAACCGGGCCGGTGCCTGGTTGCCGAGGCCGGGACCTTCCGCTGCCGGATCATCGGGGTCGCCCGCCGGCCCTCGGGCTGGTGGGTGCACACCGACCTGGGCGTCTTCAACGGGATGATGGAGGTGCTCGAGTCCGCCGGGGAGCTGCGCTACCCGATCTGGGACGCGCGCGGCTCGGCGGTACGGCGAAGCTGGCACATCACCGGCCCGACCTGCGACGGCCAGGACACGTACGCCCGCGACGTACCCCTGTCGGCGGACCTGCGTGAGGGTGACGAGCTGTTCATCGGCTCCGCCGGCGCCTACACGACGGTGTACGCGTCCCGGTTCAACGGCTTCGCCAAGCCGCACGTGGTGCTGACCTGAGCGTTCAGGCGCAGCGGCGCAGGTGGGCGCGGATGTCCGCGGGCACCCCGGCGCAGGCGCCGGCGATCGCGTGCCAGGTCTCGGTCAGCCGCGAGTAGCGGAAGACCACCATCGCCGGGTCGGCGCCGTCGGGCCGGGTGCGGGCCAGGGCGTAGCTGTCGTAGCAGTCGACGTCGGCCAGCCCGCCGCCGGCGGTGGCAAGGTGCTGGTAGCGGTCGCTGGCGCGCAGGGCGTCGAGCAGGAGCGGCGCGGTCACGGGGCAGCCGTCGTCGACGGGGCGGCCCTTCACCTGCCCGGTGACCGGCGTCCCGACCGGCACCCCGGTCGGCTCGACGGCAGGCGGAGGTGGCGGGAAGCCATCGGCCTGGCCTGCGGGCGGAGACAGCAGGATGTCCCCTGCAGCCGGGGACGGCAGAATGCCCGCTGCGGCCGGCGGGCCGGAGCTGCCCTCCGCGGCGGGCAGGCCGGAGCTGTGCCGGCCGGCCAGGGCCACCGGCACGCCGACGGCCAGGACCGCCGCGGCCGCGCCCAGAACGGCAGCGAGCCGGCGCCGCCCGGAGAAGCCGCCGGTTCGACGATGCGGGTCGACATCCTCGGCCACGGGCTGATCCCTCCGCACAGGCGCGCCGGCGCGGCATGATCAACCGGCTGTGACGACGCGGATGCAGAATACCCGGACCCGGGAGGCCGCCGGCCGGGCACTCAGGACCGGAGGAACACGCCGGCCAGCGTCGCGTAGGCGGCCGGATCGGGCACCGGTCGGTGCATCAGCACCTCAGCGAACGTACGGACCGTGACGAGACCGAGGATCTGAGTGGGGTCAGCCGGCGGCGGTGCCCGGAGGCTGACGCGGGTGCGAGCCACCTTGTCCGGCCTTGGTAGCTTTCTGTCACATGATCATCCATCGCCCCTCCTTCCTCAAGCGCGAACCGTCCCCTCCGTCCATAACGGAAAGTGACGATGCGAGTGCGCGGGAGCCGGCGATCTCCCGGCGGCGCCTGCTGCGGGCCGGGCCGGGACTGGCCGGGGCCCTGGTGCTGGCCGGCTCGGCACCGGCGTCGGCTGCGCGCGTACCGTCGCCCCGGGCCACCACCTCGCCGCGACCGGCGGCACCGCGGCCGTCCGGCAAACCGCCGGCGCCGGCCGGCCTGCGGCCGCTGAAGGAGCCGGTGTTCACCCTCAAGGACTACCGGCGGGCGCTGCCCGGCCCGGCGTTCCCGTCCGACGCGGTCGCGCTGACCATCGACGACGGGCCGCACCCGGTGTGGACGCCCAAGATCCTGCGGCTGCTCGACAAGCACCACGTGCCCGCGCTGTTCTGCATGATCGGCAATCAGGTGCTCGGCCACGAGGCGGTGGCCCGCAGTGTGGTCCGCGACGGCCACCAGGTGGCCAACCACACCTGGAGCCATCCCACCGAGATGGGCCGCCGTCCGCAGCGCCACATGCGCAAGGAGCTCAGCCGCGCCCAGGAGAAGATCTACGACACCACCGGGTACGCCCCGGCGCTGTTCCGCTCCCCCGGCGGCGACTGGTCACCGGCGCTGCTGCGGGCTGCGGCCAAGGCCCGGATGGTGCCCCTGGACTGGAGCGACGACCCGTGCGACTGGTCCCGCCCCGGCGTCGCGGCGATCACCCGGCGCCTGCTGGCCGCCCGGCCGGGCCAGATTCTGCTCTGCCACGACGGCGGTGGCGACCGCTCCCAGACCTACACCTCCCTGCGCACGGTGATCCCGGCGTTGAAAGCCCGCGGCTACCGCTTCGTGGCCCTCGATCACCGCCACCCCTAAGGCCCACAATTCCCGTCGGGTGTGTAGGATGGGATTCCGCATCGACCTGGGAGCGCCGCGTGATATCGCTGACCGAACCGGCCGCCGAGCTCCTGGTGGCCGAGCACGCGTTCACCCCCGGGCTCCCGGGTTTCGTCGGCCTCTCGGTGGACCTGCTGCTCGACGAGCCGGGACTGCCGGAGTCACTGGTCGGCTCGCTGCGGGAACGCCCGCCGCTGCGGCACGGCCTGCTCGGCGCCCGCTCGGCGCGGATCGCGGTGGTCAGCGGCCCGCCGTCGCCGGGCATCGATGTCGTCGCCGAGCGGATGACCGAGGACCTGCCGATGCCGCACCCGCTGATCGCGGGACACCGGATCGCCGTCCTGGCCGAGGCGGCCGACGCGGTCGACCCGGCGAACGCCGCGGGTGACACGTACGCCACGGCGACCGCGGGCATCCGGGTGGCGCTGGAGGCGGGCGTCGACGGGGACGGGCCGTTCGGGCTGCGCCGGCGGTGGAACCTGGCTCACGCCGTCGCGCCCGTGCTGGCCGCGGCGTTCGCCAACGCGCCGCTGCGGCACGGCCGGCCCTCCGGCTGGCGCAGCACCCGCCAAGCCCTGCGCCGCGGCTTGCCGTCCGCGCCTCCCACAGCCGACCCGCGCGGCGCCTGGACGGGTCTGGTCCTGGACGCGCCGGTGGCGGGAACGGGCCGGACGTTGCGGGCCTGGAGCCGGTCCGGCCCCGGCGACCGGCCCACCATCACCGACCTCACCCGCCACCTGGACAGCCTGCGGCCCCCGGTGGCGGCCCGCGGGCACCTGGTGCTGGACGTGGCCGACCGGCAGCCCGGCAACGGCTGGCGGGTGCCGCTCGCGGTGATCGCCGCACTGCTCGACGATCCGCAGGCGGCCACCGAGGCCGAGGCGGCGACGCGGGCGCTGGCGGGCACGCCCCGGCCCTGGGAGCGCGCCGCCCGCGACGCTCTCACCGATCCCGAGCTGGCGGCGGTCGCGCGGGAGTGTTTCGTGGCCGCGTACGCGTCGCTGTCCCGTCAGGGGGTTTCCCGCGAGCTGCGGGACGCGGTCGCCGACTTCACCGAGCGGTACGTGCTGCGCGGCCGCTGCCCGGCCGACGACGTCCTCGACCGGGCGACAGCGCGCCCCTGAGCGCCGGCCGACTGCTAGGTTCGTACCTTTATGTCGGCCCGGCCCACTGCTCAGGAGCCTTGTGAAGATCCTCGACGAAGTGTCGCGAACGCTCAACGAATTCCTGCTCGTCCCCGGCCTCACCACCGCCGGCTGCACCCCGGACAATGTCGAACTCGGCGCGCCGCTGGTGCGCCACCGGGTCGGTGAGGCCGCGGCCATCCGGGTGGCCACTCCCCTGACCAGCGCGATCATGGGCGCCGTGTCCTCACCGCGGCTGGCCATCGCGCTGGCCCAGTGCGGCGGGCTCAGCTTCGTGCACCAGAACCAGCCGGTCGCCGCCCAGGCCGCGATGGTCCAGGCGGTCAAGCGGCACAAGGCCGGCTTCCGGTTCTCCGACATCAACATCAAGCCGTCGGCCACCCTCGGCGAGGTGGCGCTCCTGCTGGAGTCGGCCGAACGGGACGTCGCGGTGGTCACCGACGACGGCAGCCCGCACGGGCGGTTCGTCGGGCTCATCTCGACCGACGACTTCCATCCGCACCGGCACGACCTCGGCAGCCCCGTCGACTCCCGGATGCGCCCGGCCCGGGACCTGGTCACCGCCCCGCCGTCGATCACCCTCTCCGAGGCCAACACGCTGATCTGGGACCACCGCCTCGACGTGCTGCCGGTCGTCGACGCCGACGGGCTGCTGCAGTCCATCGTGCTGCGCCGCGACTACGAGCTGCACAAGCGGTTCCGCAACGAGTCCATCGACGCCGACAAGCGGTTCCGGGTCGGCGCCGGGGTCAACACGCACGACTACCGCGACCGCATCCCGGCGCTGGTCGAAGCGGGCGCGGACCTGCTCTGCATCGACTCCTCCGACGGCTATTCGGTATGGCAGGCCGACACCCTCAAGTTCGTCCGGGACACCTACGGCGACCAGGTGCGGATCGGCGCGGGCAACGTGGTCGACGCCCGCGCGTTCCGCTATCTCGCCGACGCGGGCGCGGACTTCGTCAAGGTCGGCATCGGCGGCGGCTCGATCTGCACCACGCGCGACCAGAAGGGCATCGGTCGCGGGCAGGCGTCGGCGCTGATCGACGTCGTGGCCGAGCGGGACGCGTACGCCGCCGAGACCGCCGTCTACGTGCCGTTGTGCTGCGACGGCGGCCTGCTGACCGACGCGCACATGGCCGTGGCCTTCGCCCTGGGCGCCGACTTCGTGATGCTGGGCCGCTACTTCGCCCGCTTCGACGAGAGCCCGTCGCCACTGGTCCGGGTCGGCGGTCAGTTCTTCAAGGAGTACTGGGGTGAGGGCTCCAACCGGGCCCGCAACGTGTCGCGCTACGAGCACGGTGGTGGCAGCCGGCTCACCTTCGAGGAGGGTGTCGACGGCTACGTGCCGTACGCGGGCAGCCTCTACGACAACGTGGCCCTGACCATCGCCAAGCTCAAGGCGACGATGATCAGCTGCGGGGCGACCGACCTGCCCGGCTTCCACCGGGACGCGGTGCTGGTGCCGGTGTCGCAACAGAGCTTCCTGCAGAACAGTGCGGAGATCCAGTTGCGCGACCGCCCCGGCGACGCGAGCCGCTGACCGACGACCCGGCGTGAGTCGCACCGACGTCCGTTCTCGCCGTGCGCGTCCGGCGGGGACGGACCTCGGGGTGCGGGAAGACGAAGCGTTTGAACGCCCACAGCCGGAACACCATGGCGACAGCGGTGCCGATCAGGATGCCGCTGACGAAGTCGGCGATCTCCTGCACCGGCCGGCTGACCTCGGGCACCCGCAGCAGGAACACGTACCGGGAGGCGTAGAGCGGCAGCACGGTGAGCACGATGCCGACGGCACTCACCAGGAAGAAGAGCGACGCCTCATGCCGCCGCTGGCGGCCGCCGCGGGTACGGAAGGACCACTCCCGGTTCAGCACGTACGACAGGATCGTGCTCAGCACGGTGGCGATGCCCAGCGCGGTGACCGGCTTGTCGGGCAGGACGGTCAGCTTCAGCGCGTAGTTGACGGCGGTCGTGGCCAGGAAGCACGTGCCGCCGACGACGAGGAACTTCGCCACTTCGTGATGCCGCCGCCACAGCCGGGTGAGCCACATTGGCGCCCGCCTAGGACACCCGGTCACCCGCTATGGGGCCCAGCGGCGAGGATGAGTCCGGACCTTTGGTGACCCATGTCACACCCACAGGAGAACCGCGAGCGGTGATCTTTCGTCTTGCTGGGTGTGAGACGAAGCTTGGACGCGGCCGGCGAGGACGACCTCGTACGCCGCACCGCCGCCGGTGACCGGGGCGCATTCGACGAGTTGTACCGGCGTACGTCGCCGTGGCTGCTCGCCCGGTTGCGTCGCCGGTGCGCCGACGAGGACGTCGTCGCCGACGTGATGCAGGAGACGTACCTGGCCGTGTGGCGGGCCGCGGGTACCTTCGCCGGGTCCGCCACCGCCGGCAACGGGATCGGCTGGCTGTGGACCATCGCGGCCCACCGCCTCGTCGACGCGTTCCGGCGCCGGGCCCGGCAGAACCAGCTTCCGGCGGTGGCGCTCACCGAGACGGTCGCGCCGGCCGCCGAGGATGAGGTGATGGCCGCCCGGGTCGGCCAGGAGCTGGAACACGCCCTGCTCGTGCTTCCCCCGGAGGCGCGGCAGGTGCTGCAGGCGATGGTGCTCGACGGTTTCTCGGTGCGGGAGACGTCGCTGCTGCTGGGCGTACCGGAGAACACAGTGAAATCCCGGGCCCGGCGGGCCCGGCTCGCGCTGCGGGAGGCGCTCTCATGACGACCCATCCGAACCCCGCGGTGATCGCCCGTTACGCCGACCCGGCGGCCGAGCTCGACGAGGTCACGGTCTGGTCGGTCGAGGTGCACCTGGAAGGGTGCGCCCACTGCCGGGCCCTGGTGGCCGGCAGCATGGCCGACCACACCCGGAGCCTGCTCACCCGGGTCGCCGCCGGGCTGGACGACGGCATCGCCGCCGGTCCGGCTCCGGCGCGCCGGCCGCGCTGGTCGGCGGCGCGGCACCGCTGGGTGGTCTGGCACCTGATGCCGTGGCTCACCATGACGGTGGCGGTGCTGGCCTGCGCGGTGCTGCTCCAGGCGCTGGCGCCCGGGCTGCCGTCGCTGGTGTCGCTGCTGGCTCCGGTGGCGCCGCTGCCGGGCGTCGCGATCGCGTGGAGCCGGCGTCACGACCCGGCGTGGGAACTGATCGCGGGTACGCCGGCGGCCGGGCTGACGATGCTGCTCCGGCGTACGGCCGGGGTGCTGGCCGTGGTGGTGCCGGCGCTGGCGCTGGCGAGCACCCGTACCGGAATCTCCCTGGCCCTGACGCTGCTGCCGTGCCTGGCCTTCACCGCCGCGACCATCGCCCTGGGCGCCTTCGTCGGGGTGCGCCTGGCCGCTCTCGGGCTGGGCGCGGCCTGGGCGGCGGCCGTGATCGTGCCGGCCGTGGTCACCGCCGAACTGCCGGTGGTGCTGCGCGCGGGCACTTCTCCCGGGTGGGCGCTGCTCACCCTCGTGCTGGCCGGGCTGGCCGTGCTGCGGGCCGACAACTTCCGCCGGCTGTCCAGCCACAACTGAGCTCCCGGGCATCTGCCCATACCTTTCGGAGGATTGATGATGCGTACGGTGAGCGCGGACGAGACGGCTCCCACCACCCACCCCTGGGCGGTTCATGCCGAGGAGCTGCGGGTGCGCGCCGGCCGGCATCTCGCCGTCGACGGCCTGGACCTGGCCCTCGGCACCGGTGTGCACGGTCTGCTCGGCCCGAACGGCGCCGGCAAGACCACGCTGATGCGGGCGCTGGCCACGGTGGTGAAGCCGGCCGGTGGCCGGCTGACGCTGCTCGGTGAGGCGGTCGACAGCCGGGCCGACCTGCGCCGGGTCCGCCGGGGCCTGGGCTATCTGCCGCAGCAGTTCGGCTTCTATCCCCGGTTCACGGTCCGGGAGTTCGTCGAGTACATGGCCTGGCTCAAGGAGATGCCCAAGCCGGCGGTGCCGGGCGCGGTGCAGCGGGCGATCGACCGGGTCGGGCTCACCGACAAGGCCGGCGCACGGATGAAGACGCTGTCCGGCGGCATGCTGCGCCGGGCCGGCATCGCCCAGGCGATCGTGAACGACCCGGCCGTGCTGCTGCTCGACGAGCCGACCGTCGGTCTCGACCCGGAGCAGCGGCTCGACTTCCGTGAGCTGTTGCGTGACCTCGGCGTCGACAGCTGCGTGCTGGTCTCCACGCACCTGGTGGAGGACGTGGTGGTCGCCTGCACCGACGTCGTCCTGATCAACGAGGGACGGCTGGTCTATCAGGGCACGCCGGACGACCTCATGACGCAGGGCGGCCAGGGCGACGCCGGGGACAGCCCGGCCGAGCGCGGCTATTCCGCGCTGCTGCGCCGGCACCGGGCGGAGGCCGGCCGATGACCCGCATTCTCGGTATCGAACTGCGCCGCTCGGCGGCACTCGGCTCGGCGCTGGCGCTGGCGGTGGCCGGCACCCTGCTGCTCTTCTTCGCCGAGGGGATCGGCTTCTCCACCGGGTGGATGCAGCTGGCCATGACGCAGCGGCTCTACCTGGCGGTGCTCTGGCCGCTGGCCCTGGCTGCCGGCGCCTGGCAGGCCCGGCGGGAGCACCGGTCCAACGTGGAGGAACTGTTCGGCAGCACACCTCGCCCGCGGGCGCACCGGATCGTGCCGACGCTCGGCGCGATGGGTGTCGCGGTGGTGGCCGGCTATCTGGTGATGGGGATCGCGGGCGCCGTGTGGATCATCAGCACCGCCCGGTACTTCCCGCTGGCGGTCGTGGTCGTCACCGCCGTCGGCGCGCTGGCTCTGGTCGCGGCGGTCTGGGTCGGCCTGGCGGTCGGCCGCCTGCTGCCCTCGCTGGTGACCGCCCCGGCGCTGGGCGTGGCCGGCCTGGCGCTGCTGTTGCTGATCCCGGCCGCGACGCGGCCCCGGGGGTGGCTGGCGCTGGTGTTCTCGCCGATCTACGAGATGAACATGCCGGACGCCTACGCGACCGTGCCCGGCCGGGTCAGCGCCGCCCAGGCCGTCTGGCTCGCCGCGCTGGCCGTCGCCGCCGTGCTGCTGTTCGCGTCCGGCGGATGGCGGATCCGGGTGGCCGCGCTGCTGCCGGTGGTGCTGGGTGCCGCTCTGGCCGTCGCCGTGATGCCGCACCGGAACAGGTTCGTGACGGACGCGATCGACCCGGTGGCGCGGGCCCTGGTCTGCACCGACGACCAGCCGCGCGTGTGTGTCAGCCGGGTCCACTCCGCACTGCTCGCCGAGGTGACCCCCAAGGCCCGCGAGGGTCTGACGGCCCTGACCAAGCTGCCGGGCGGACCGACCGAGGTGCACGAGGACACCACCGCCTACCCCGACGTCTACCCGGCGTGGCGTGAGGACGTCGCCCTGCTCCGCCTCGAGACCGGCCCGGACGGTCACGTCCTGGCACCGTCCGGGATACCGGCGGAAGTGGTGTTCGGAGCGTTCGGGAGCCCTCCCGGATGTGAGAAGCAGGCCGGCTGGTCGGAGCGGCACGCCGCCGCCTCGTGGCTGACCGGACGCGAGCCGGTGGCCGACGAGATGTCCGACCCGGAGGGGCACGAGAGTGCCGTGAAACTGTGGCAGAGCCTGCGGCAGCTGCCCGAGAGCGAGGCCGGCAAGCGGGTTGCGGCCCTGCGCCGGGCCGCGCTGAGCTGCTCGGCCGGCGAGGGACTGCTCGCGGGGACCGCGCGATGAGGTGGCTGACGCTCTATCTGCGCTCCCGGCGGGCCCCGATGGCGCTGGCGGCGGCCGGCGGCCTCGCGGTGCTGATGTGGTCACTGTGGTCGGTGTTCTCGAACGCGCCCGAGGTGGGCTTCCAGCTGGTCGCCCTGACCGTGCTGCTGATGGTCGTCGCGCTGACCGCCACGCTCGGCGGCCCGGACGACGCGCTGGAGGGCACGGCCGCGTTGCGCTGGCCGCGGCGACGGGTCGCGCACCTGCTGGTGGCGTTGCTGGTCGTGGTGGTGCTGCTGCTGGTCACGCTGGCGACCGGCGCCCGCTTCGGGCCCGGGTGGCTGGTGGTGCGGGACGCGGCCGGGCTGCTGGGGCTGACCGCCCTGGCCGCCGCCACGACGGGCACCGCCCGGGCCTGGTTCCTGCCGCTGGCCTGGACGCTGGCCGCGGCCCTGTACCCCCGCTCGGAACCGGTCCTCGGCCAGGTCCTGACGTGGCAGGCCCAGCCACCGGAGAGCACGGCCGCGAACCTCACGGGCGCGTTGCTCGCGCTCGGCGGGCTCGTGGCCTATGCGGTGGCGGGACCGGCCCTGCGCCCGCCGGCCGAAGCGGGCCAGCACTGAAGCGGGCCGGGCCGGCCCGGCGCTCCCCGGTCCGAGCGGGCAGGCGTTGAGATTGGCGCGATCGGCCCGGCGCTGAGACGCGCTGGATCGGTCACGGCACCGGCTCGGTGACCCGGTCCTCGACGGTGAAGCGGCGCAGCGCGGGAGTCGTCAGTGCGATCAGGCCCGTCGCGACGACGCCGAGGACTCCCCCGATGGCCAGGGACGCGCCGCCCGAGGTCACCGTGGCGACCAGGCCGGCCCGCAGATTGCCGAGCTGCGGTCCGGCCGAGCCGACGATGTGCTCGAGCGAGGCCACCCGTCCCCGGTACGCGGCCGGCGTCACCGACTGCACCACGGTGCCCCGGGACACGACCGCCCAGGTGTCGGCCCCGCCGGCCACCGCCAGCAGGCCGAGCGCGAGGAACAGGTGGCCGCTGAGCCCGACCAGGCCCAGCGCCACGGACCAGACGGCCCCGCAGATCAGCAGCACCGTCCCGGGGTGGCGGCGCCGGGTGGCCAGGCCGGAGAGCACCGAGGCGAGCACCCCGCCGACGGCGACGGCCGTGATGAACAGCCCGAGGATCTCCGGCCGGCCGCCGAACTTCTCCTCGTTGATCACCGGGAACAGCGCGATCGGCATGGCCAGCAGCGTGGCGGCCAGGTCGGCCAGGAACGCGCCCCGGACCTGAGGGGTGCGGACGGTGAACGCGAGGCCGTCGCGGACTGCCGCCGCACCCGGGCGGCCGGTCGCGCCCTGCACTCCCTTGGGCAGGCCGGCGATGCCGATCAGCGCGAAGCCGAAGGTGACCGCGTCGATGACGAAGCACCAGGTCGTCCCCCATTGCGCGGTGACCAGGCCGGCCGCGGCCGGGCCGAGCAGCATGGCGAGCTGGAACGACAGGTGGTTCAGGGCCAGGCCGGCGGCGAGCCGGTGCCCGCTGAGCAGCACCGGGGTGAAGGTCTGCTTGGCCGGCCCGCCCAGGGCGGCCAGCCCGGAGGCGGCGCCGGTGAGGACCAGCATCAGCGGTACGCCGCCCACGTCCGAGGCGGCCACCCCGGCCATTCCCGCACTGATCACCAGCTGGCCGTAGGAGCAGCCCAGCGCCAGCCGCCGGCGGTCGACGTGGTCGGTGAAGGCGCTGCCGGCCAGCGCGAGCACGATCAGCGGGACCGCGGTGACCAGGCCGACGAGCCCGACCATGGCGGCGCTGTGGGTGCGTTCCCAGATGTAGTAGATGACGGCGAAGCCGCCGAACTGGCCGCCGAGGCCGGAGGCGGTGGTGCCCAGCCACAGCCGGCGGAACGTGCGGTTCTCGCGCAGCGGGCGCAGGTCGACCAGGGAGTCGAGCGCGCTCACGACTGCTCGCCGGCGAGGTGGTCGCGCAGCCGCTGGGCGAACGGGCGGGCGGTCAGGGCGGCCTGGATGTCGGCCACGGCCCGCATGATCGGGTACGGCAGCTCGGCGTCCAGGGCCAGCACCGTCGCCTCGGTGGCCCGCCACTCGGCCTGCAGGAACGGCAGGATCTCCCGGGCCCGGGCGGTGAGCTGGACCCGGCGCTTGCGGCCGTCGCTGTCCTCGGCCGGCTCGACCAGGCCGGCCTTGCCCATCGCCGCGACGGTCTGGCTCATCGCCGAGTGGCTGACCTTCCGGCGCTCGGCGATCTCCTTGATGGTCAGTGGCCCGGCGCGGCCGAGATCGATCATCGGGCCGACGAACCGGGTCCGGACACCCTCGATGCCGGCCTCGGCGTAGAGCCCGGCGATGTCGGCGTCCATGTCGGCGAGCAGGCGCCACAGCGGGCCGTAATAGCTGCTGTCCAGCAGATCGGGAGGGGGCATCGGAAAACTATAACAGTGCTTATATAAATTCGGCGCCTAGGATGCGGGCATGGGACAGATCGACCTGCGGCGGCTGCGGCTGTTGCGGGAGTTGCGCGACCGGGGCACGGTCACCGCCGTCGGCTCCGCATTGCACATGACCTCATCAGCGGTGTCGCAGCAGCTCGCGCTGCTGTCCAAGGACGTCGGGGCGCCACTGCTGGAGCCGCACGGGCGGCGGGTGCGGCTCACCGACGCCGCCTGGCTGCTGCTGCGCCACGCCGACCGGCTCTTCGCCCAGCTGGAGCTGGCGCAGACAGAGCTGGACGCCTACGTGAGCGGGGCGGCGGCGACGGTCCGGGTCGACTGCTTCACCACGGCCGTGCCGGCCCTGGCGGTGCCGGCGATGGCCCGCCTGGCGAAGGACGCGCCCCGGCTCACCCTGCGGGTGCGCGAGGCCGACACCGAGGAGGCGCTCGACCGGCTGCTGCGGGACGAGACCGACGTCGTGGTCGGGCTGGACGGAGAGGTACGGGCGGACGACGCGCGCTTCACCCGTACGCCGCTGCTGGTCGACCCGCTCGACGTGGTCCTGCCGGCCGGTCATCCCCGGGCGGCCACCACCGACCTGTGCCTCGCCGATCTGGCCGAGGAGGAGTGGATCGTGCCGCCGGCCGGGCTGTGCCGCGACATCGCCCTGCGTGAGTGCGCGCTGGCCGGCTTCACGCCCCGGACCGCGCACACCGCGGACAGCTACGTCTCGGTCTTCGCCCTGGTCCGCGCCGGGCACGGCATCGCGCTGGCGCCCCGGATGTGCGGAGCCGGCCAGGCGCCGGGCCTGACCGTACGGGCCCCGCGGGCGCAGCAGCCGGCCCGTCAGGTCTCGGTGTTCTTGCGGCACGCGGCCGAGCAGGCGCCGCACCTGCGACCGGTCGTCGAGGCACTCCGCCGGGCCGCCGCCGAGCTGGAGCAATCTTTCATTTCTGCTTAACAGAAGCGCTTAGAAACACCTGGTGGACGCCGGCGTACCCGCTCTTCGAGGATAAGACCATGAAGATTCGCTTCGTGGTTCTGGCGCTGCTCTGGGGCAGCAGCTTCACGTTGATCAAGGAGGCTCTGGCCGGCCTCTCCCCCGCTCAGCTCGTGCTGGCCCGGCTGGTGCTGGGTGCGGCGGTGCTGCTGAGCATCGCGGCGGTCCGCCGGGTCGGGCTGCCGCGCGGGGCAGCCGTCTGGGGCCACCTGGCCGCCGCCGCGCTGTTCGGCAACATCATCCCGTTCCTGCTGCTCTCCTACGGTGAGCGCACCGCGGGCGCCGGCATCGCCGGGGTGCTGGTCGGCGCGACCCCGCTGCTCACCCTCGCGGTCGCCGCCTTCGCGCTGGCCGAGGAACGCGCCACCGCGCGCAAGCTGATCGGGCTGCTGGTGGGCTTCGCCGGCCTGGTCGTGGTCATCGCACCATGGCGCACCGGACCCGGCTCGGCCGGCGGGGAGCTCGCGTGCTTCGGCGCGGCGGTCAGCTACGCCGCCGGCTTCGTCTACGTCCGCAAGTTCCTGTCGCCGCGGCACCTCGCGCCGATGTCGCTGGCGGCCGGACAGTTGTCCATGGCCGTGGTGCTGCAGGCGGCGGTCAGCCCGTTCCTGCAGTGGGGTGCGGTGTCGCTGACGCCGCGGGTGACGGTGAGCATCGTGCTGCTCGGGGTGCTGAGCACCGGGCTGGCGTACGTGCTGTACTTCCGGCTCATCGGTGAGGTGGGCGCGACCACGGCGTCCGCGGTCAACTACCTCGTACCGATCGCGGCGGTGGTCGTCGGGGCGATCACCCTGGGCGAGCGGATCACGCTGACCACTGTGGCCGGTGGTGCGGTCGTGCTGGTCGGCATGGCGTACGCGGAGAACCGCCTGCGCCGTCCGCGCCGCGACCCGGTCACCGCGGCCGCGTCGCCGCCGCGGTGACCTCAGAGCGGGCCGCCGCCGAAGCCGATCTCGTTGCCGTCCGGATCCCGGAAGACCGCCTTGCGCACCCCGTTCTCGTAGGTCTCGCGGTGGGCCGGGGTCAGGCCGCGACCGGCGATCGCGGCCAGGCGGTCGTCGAAGTCGCTGACGAAGGCCGTGTGCAGGGCGTGCCCGGCCCGGTCCGGCAGCACCTCGATGTACAGGAAACGGTGCTCCGCGAGCTCCCAGACCGCCTCGGTGTCGTTCGGCCGGAACGACGGCGGCTTCCCGAGGAGCCGTTCGTACCAGGCCGTGGCGGCGGTGAGGTCACGGACCGGGACGCCGGCGAACAGGTCCAGAGTCATGCGGCCATCGTGCCACCCGCTCAGCGGCGTCCGGGGCCCACCGGGACGTCGCCGCGCAGAGTGATCCGGTGCATGACCCGCCGCTCGGTGCCGTAGTCGCGATTGGCGTAGTGGGCCGTGCTGCGGTTGTCCCACATCGCGACGTCACCGGCCCGCCAGCGGTGCCGGACGATGTGCTCCGGCTTGGTCAGATGGGCGTAGAGCAGGTCGAGGACGGCCCGGCTCTCGAACTCCGACACCCCGGTGATGTGCGAGGTGAAGCCCGGGTTGACGAAGATGCCCTTGCGGCCGGTCTCCGGGTGGACCCGGATCACCGGATGCTCCACCGGGTCGAGCCGGGTGACGACCTCGCCGTCCCACTCGTTGCCCTGCCCGCCGCGGCGCTGGGCCAGGTAGTAGCCGAACTCGCGGGTGCCGTCGTGCACCGCGGTCAGCCCGTCCACCAGGTCCCGGACCGCCGGGCTGAGCGAGTCGTAGGCCAGTTGCGAGTCGGCCCAGTTGGTGTCACCGCCGCTGGGCGGCAGCGTGACGGCGCGCAGGATCGAGCCCAGTGGAGGGCGGCGCATGAACGTCACGTCGGTGTGCCACACGTCGGCGAAACCGTTGTCGGTGCTGTCGAGCGCGTACACCTCGGGGTGCGCGGCGTCGACCCCGCCGACCACCGGGTGCGACGCGGTGAGCTCGCCGATCCGCCGGCCCAGCCGGACCTGGCCGTCGTCGTCCAGGCGCTGGTCGCGGAAGAAGAGCACCTTGCGGTCCACCAGGGCGGCCCGTACGGCGACGAGCTGCTCGTCGGTCGCGGTGCCCAGGTCCACCCCGTGCACGACCGACCCGAAGTGCGGGCCGAGCGCCTCGAGGTCGAGTCCCACTGCGGTGACGGT
>NZ_JBSGFR010000014.1:21477-191346 GCF_053603475.1 Actinoplanes sp. NPDC004185
GGTCATGCTGCGTTCTCCTCTCGCATGCCCTTCTGGCCCTCGCGCGCCGTGCCGTCGTTCGGTGCGGCTGAGTGCCGCTCGGTGCAGGCGGTCATGCTGCGTTCTCCTCTCGCATGCCCTTCTGGCCCTCGCGCGCCGTGCCGTCGTTCGGTGCGGCTGAGTGCCGCTCGGTGCAGGCGGTCATGCGGACACTCCTTCTCCTACGGTGGCCGCCGCGCGGACGGCGTGACCGATCTCCGAGCGCAGGGCGGCGTACGCGGGCAGCCCGCGCAGCTCGTCCGGCGCGATGCCGGTGCGGGGCAGGTCGATCGGCAGGTCCAGGGCGACCCGGCCCGGCCGCGCGCTGAGCACCACGACCCGGCTGCCCAGGAACACGGCCTCGTCGACGCTGTGGGTGACGAAGACACACGTACGGCCGGTGTCGGCACTGACCCGGCGCAGGTCCTCCTGCAGCCGCTCGCGGGTCAGCGCGTCCAGCGCCGCGAACGGCTCGTCGAGCAGCAGCAACGGGTTCGGCACGGCCAGCGCCCGGGCGATGGCGACGCGCTGCTGCTGGCCGCCGGAGATCTGCCAGGTCCGCCGGTGAGCCACGTCGTGCAGCCCGACGCCGGCCAGCAGTTCGGCCACCCGTTCGCCGCGGTCGGCGATGCCGGCGTAGCGCAGGGCGAGCTCGACGTTGCCGCCCACGGTCTTCCAGGGGAACAGCCGCGGTTGCTGGAAGACCAGGCCCGCACCACGGCCCGGCACGGGCGCCGCCCCGCCGGTGCGGACCGACCCGAGGGTCGGCTGCTCGAAGCCGGCGATGAGCCGCAGCAGCGTGCTCTTGCCGCAGCCGGACGCGCCGACCAGCACCAGGAACTCCCCGGCGGGCACGGTCAGGCTGACCGGCCCGACCGCTGTGACGTCGCCGTAGGAGTGCTCGACGCCGTCGAGCTCGACCGCGGCCTCAGCTGAGGACATCGGGCAGTCCCTTGACGTAGACGGACTTCCGCACGGTGGCCAGGTCCGGCACGGCGTCGATCTTCTGCTGGCTCTTGAGGAACTCCGAGGCGCTGACCAGGTTGTCGGCGAGCTTGCCGGGCTGGGCCTCGGTGCCCAGCCACTCCGGCGAGGCGAGGTCCGCCGGCTTGAGGAACACGCCCTGGCTGAGCTGCTTCTGCGCGTCGGCCGGGCTGAGGTTCAGCTCCTGGCCGACCGCCTTGGCCGCCGCGGCCGGGTCGTTCGCGATGACGTCGAGGGCCTGCGCCTCGACCTTGCGCCAGGCGTCGACCGCCTCCGGGTGGGCCTGGATGAACGCGGTGCCGACCACGCCCAGGTCCAGGGTGGGCTTGCCGGCGGTGGCCAGCTCCTTGCTGCTGATCAGGACCTTGCCGTTCTTCTTCAGCTCGTCCAGCGACGGCAGCCAGGAGTACGCGGCGTCCAGGTCCCCGCGGGTCCAGGCGGCCAGGATGTCCTGCGGCTCGAGGTCCACGATGGTCACCTCGGACTCCTTGACCCCGGCCTTGTTCAGCGCGGCGAGCAGGCTGTAGTGCGCGGTGGAGGCGAACGGCGTGGCCACCTTCTTGCCGCGCAGCCCGGCCACGTCGGTGACCCCGCTGCCGTTGCGCGCGACCAGCGCCTCGTTGTCACCGGCCACGTCCAGCACGAACGCGACCTGGTACGGGATGTTCAGCGGCGCGGACAGCCCGCGGGCCACCGGGCTCGACCCGATCGCCGCGATGTCGATGCTGCGGCCCAGGAACGCGGTGTTGATGCTGGCGCCGGAGTCGAACTTGGTCCAGGTGATCTTGTAGTCCGGCAGCGCCTTCTCCAGCAGCCCCTGGTTCTTCACGATCAGGTCCCCGCTCGGGAACGCCTGGTACGCGAGCCGGATGGTCTTGTCCGCCGCCCCGGGACCACCGCCGGCGGCGCCGTCGCCGCAGGCGGCCGTCGCGAGCAGCGAAACGGCGGCGAGAACGGAAAGGAGTTTCTTCACGGGGGTTCCTTAACTACGGCCGCGCCACGGGATCAGCCGGTCCTCGGCTGTCCGCAGCAGGGCGTCGATGAGCAGGCCGGAGAGGCCGATGGCGAACAGGCCGAGCACGACCACGTCGGTCTGGGAGTAGCGCTGGGCGTCGCGGATCAGCCCGCCGATCCCGGGGACGCCGTTGATGGTCTCGGCCGCGACGACCGAGGAGTATGCGACGCCGACGGCGAGCCGCGCGCCGGTGAAGATCTCGGGCAACGCGTTCGGCAGCACCACGTCGCGGGTGGTCTGCCAGTGTCCGGCCCCCAGCGCCCGGGCCGCCTCGACCAGCCCGGCCGGCGCCGAGTGGACGGCCGCGGCGGTGGCCACGGCGACCGGCGGCAGCGCGGCGATGGACAGCAGCCACAGCTTGGGCGTCTCGTCGATGCCGAACCAGATGATGAACAGGCTGAAGTAGGCCAGCGGCGGCAGCGCGCGCACGAACGTGACGACGGGCTCGGCGACGACCCGCAACCAGCCGACCGTACCCAGCAGGATGCCGAGCACCAGGCCGCCGCCGATGCCGATGACCGAGCCGATGAGGATGCGCCGCAGGCTGACCCCGAGATGCTCGATGAGCAGGTGCCCGCTGTAGCCACGGATGCCGTCGTGGGTCGACGACGTGACGATCAGTTGGTGCCAGACGGCCGCCGGGGCCGGGATGAAGGTGGGGTTGCGCACCAGCCGGGCCGCGACCTCCCAGAGCAGGTAGAGCACGACGAGCGAGACGAGCCGCAACACCAGGCGACGCCGGCGCCCGCCACGCACGGCCGGGGCGGGACGGACAGCGGTGGGCGCCCCCAGGCCCGGATCGGCACCGGCGGGAGCCGGCGGAACGGACACGGAGGTACTCACGGACGACTCCAGCGGGACGGCGGATACGGCCCGCTATTCCTATAGCCTTACTAGGGTTTTGGGCAAGCCCCCGTCCCGCCTGCTGGAAGTGACCTGCGTCCTGACCGCTCGGCGCGGCACTCCCCTACGGTCGGGGCGTGCCGAACCGCCGTACCGTCTCGCTGGCGATCTGCCTGTGCGCCGCCTTCACCACCCTGCTCGACCAGTCCAGCCTCAACACGGCGATCCCGTCGCTGCGCACGGCCCTGGACGCCGGGCCCGCCACCCTGCAGTGGATCGTCGCGGGCTACTCGCTGACGTTCGGGCTGGCCCTCGTGCCGGCGGGCCGGCTCGGCGACGCGCACGGCCGCACATGGCTGTTCGTCGGCGGGCTGAGCCTGTTCACCGCGGCGAGCGTGATCGGCGGCACGGCGGAATCGGCGTGAGTGGTCGCGCTGGCCCGGCTGCTGCAAGGTGTCGGCGCGGGCACGGTCAACCCGCAGATCTTCGGCATCATCCAGGAGCTGTTCACCGGCCGCGCACGGACCCGCGCCCTCGCGGCGTACGCGACAGTGGGCGGGATCTCCGGAGTGATCGGGCCCCTGGTCGGCGGCACGGTCATCGGGGCGCTCGGCGAGCAGCACGGCTGGCGCTGGGTGATGCTGCTCAACGTGCCGTTCGGGCTGATCACCGTACCGCTGGCCCTGAAGTGGCTGCCCGCGACGGCCCGGCGGCCCGGCACCCGCCCGGCCCTGGACCTGGCCGGGCTGGCCCTTTTGGCCACGGCGACGCTCGCCGTGCTGCTGCCCTTCGTCCTGCCGGACGGCCGCCCGCCGCGGTTCTGGTGGCCGGTGGTCGCGGCAGCGGCGCTGGTCACCCTGATCGCCTGGGAGCGACGGTACGCCCGCAGCGGCCGCACCCCGATCCTGCTCCCGGCCCTGCTGGGCTCCCGCGGTTTCAGCCTCGGCGCCCTGACCGCGATGTTCCAGTTCGGCGCGACCATGTCGGCCTCGCTGTCCCTGACCCTGTTCCTGCAGGACGGGCTCGGCTGGTCACCGCTGCACGCGGCTTCGACGATCCTGCCCAGCTCCCTCGGCTTCGCGATCGCGTCGTCGCAGAGCTGGCGCCTGGTCAGCCGGTACGGCCGGATCAGCGTGGTGTGGGCCCTGACCGGATCCTTCGTGACCCTGGCGGTGACGGCGGCGGTGATCGGGTGGGTGCCGGCGGGACAGATCGGCATCGCTCTGACGGTGACCCAGCTGGCGATGGGCGTCTCCGGCGGCCTGATCATCTCACCGAACCAGGCGCTGACACTGGCGCACGCGCCGGCCGCGGCGGCGGGGCTGGCAGGGGGATTCCTGCAGGTGTCGCAGCGCATCTCGGCGACGATCGCGACGGCGGCGGTGGCCGGGGTGGTGCTGGCGGGCATCACGGCGGGGGTGGCGCGGGAGGCGGTGGCGCACGGGCTGCTCATCTGCGTGCTCATGCTGGCGCTGGCGACTGCCTGCGCGGCCCTGGATGTGCGGCGGCCTCGGGCCGCCGCGGAGCCCGGAGGGCGGGAGGCACCACATACGCCACCGATCGCCTCTGGTGCCGGTCCGGCCGGGTGAGGTCTGGACCAATGCCCGGTACGCCGTACCAGCACGTCCTCGTCCAGTGCGAGACAGCCAACGTGTTCCTGGTGCTCGGTGCTGAACCTCGACGAGCACGCCGTCACCGGGCATCATCTGCTCGACCTCAACCAGGTGTACGGCCTCGCCTGAGCACGGATGACCGGTGGCCGCTCCGGAAACCGGGCGAACAGCGAATGCGGCGTCATGACCGGTTCCGCATGGCTCTCGGCGTCGAGAGTGGTCAGGTGCTCGGCGGACAGGTCGATGTCGAGGGCATCGAGGTTCGCATCGAGTTGTTCCACGGTCGTGGCACCGACGAGGGTGCCGACCACTCCTGGTCGGCCGGTGACCCAGTTGAGCGCCACCTGCGCGGGCGTGCGGCCGATCTCCTCAGCTATCCCTTTCAGCGCCTCCAGGATGCGCCAGTGGCGGTCGGTCAGCGTGACGGCGACGGGCCACCGGTGGTCCGGGCTGAGCCGTCCGGCCGCGGCGGCGGGGGTGGCGTCCCGGTGGTACTTGCCGGTGAGGAAGCCGTTGGCGAGCGGTGACCAGGGCACGACTGCCATGCCGAGGTTGAGCGCCGCGGGCAGGTGCTCGAATTCGATGCTCCGTTCGGCCAGGGAGTACTCCAGCTGCAGCGCCGCGACCGGCTCCCAGCCGCGATGGTGGGCCAGCGTCTGGGCCTTGGTGGCCCACCAGGCCGGGACGTTGCTCAGCCCGACCGCGCGGATCTTGCCGCTGCGGACCAGCGAGTCGAAGGTGGCCATCACCTCGTCCACGTCGGAGAGCTGGTCCCACAGGTGCAGCCAGTACAGGTCGAGGTAGTCGGTGTTCAGGCGGCGCAGGGACGCCTCGACCGCGGTGAGGATGTGCTTGCGGCCGTTGCCGCGGGCGTTGGGGTCGCCGGGGTGGGTCGGGCCGCCGAACTTCGTGGCGATGACCAGCCGATCCCGGTCGGTGGTCTCCCGGATCAGCCGGCCCAGGAGTTCCTCGCCGGCTCCGCCCCCGTAGACGTCGGCCGTGTCGATGAAGTTGCCACCCCGGTCGAGGTAGCGCCGGAAGATGGCCCGCGATGCCTCCTCGCCGGCGTGCCATCCGCCGCTGCCGAAGGTCATCGTGCCCAGGCCCAGAGGGGAGATCCGTAGTCCGCCGGATCCCAGCAGGAAGTAGTGATCAAGACCGTTGGTGGCCATGGGCGTCCGCCTCTCGAAGTCGACCCGGCCCACCCAACATGCTCGAGTGCACTCCCGGTCAAGGCGGTTGACGTGGAGCGCGCTTCAGGTGCCATGCTCGGCGGGTGCCGTCCCACACCCCGAAGCAGGCCGCCGCGATCAGCGGGTTCAGCCTGCACACGCTGCGCTATTACGAACGCGTCGGCCTGCTGCCGAGAATCAGGCGGACCGCGACCGGCCGGCGCGTCTTCAGCGAGACCGACCTCAAATGGCTGAGCCTGCTGCGGTGCCTGCGCGACACCGGGATGCCGATCGCCGAGATGCAGCAGTTCGTCCACCTCATGAACGGTGGCGCCGCGACGACGGCCGAACGGGCGGAGGTCCTGTCGGCCCACGAGCAGCGCGTGGCGGATCAGATCAGCCGGCTGCAGGGTCACCTCGTCCAGATCCGCAGCAAGATCGAGACCTATAGGGACGGCAGACCGTGGTCGCCGCCCGTCGCCGACGACGCCAGGCCGTCGATCTCATGGCGGTGACGCTCACGGCGGTGTACTGCGACGGCTGGGACGACGCGGTGGTCAACCCGCTGACCCGGGACATCGCCGAGGCTCGGCACGCTGCCGGTGAGCCGTACTCGGTGGTTCTGCTGGTCGGCGGGCGGCCGCACGCCGTGCTCGACGTCGCGCTCGGCGAGGGGCATGTCGGGCTGACCCGCTTCGACGGTTTCGGCGGGCGGGCGTCCCGCCACCAATGGCGGGAAACCCGGACCGGCGAGCTCTTCCTGCGCGAGGCACGCCAATGGCGGGGTACGACGACCACGACGGTCACCTTCGAGCTCAACGGCCGCCGTACCGACCTCGTCGAGCAGGAGAATTCCCGCCGGCAGGACCACACGCCGAACTCGCCGGCGCCGCGTACGCCGATTCCCGCTTTCGGCCAGTGGCAGCCGCTGCTGGAGTTCGCCGGTGACGGCCGGCCCGACATTGCCGACGCGTCGTCGCATTCGCTGCCGGTTCGTGCCGGCGTACGCCCGTGGCAGCCGCCTCGGCCGCTGCGGCCGTACCGGATCGAAGAGCTCTTCACCGAGGGCGCCGAGCGGCCGGTCCGGGACCGGACGATGCGGATCTCCCCGCACGCCGCCGGGCCGCTGCGGCTGCCCTCCGGGCGGCTGGTGGCCGCCGACCCGTCATCGCTGGACTACGGCGAGGAACCGTTCACCGTCACGGTCCCGCCGGGCGAGTATCCGGTGACGATCAGCCTGGCCACCTTCATCGACGATCCCGGCCACCGCCGGGTGGCCGCCGCCCGCCTGCAGATCATGGACTCGCCCACCGCCACCTGGGAACTGGCCCTGCGGGACGGCCAGGACCACCGTGATCTGGGCGACGGCGAGTTCTACGGCTTCGGGGTCGACGCAGGGCTGGGCTGCTTCGTCGACGAGGACAACCGCGAACGGCTGTCCGAGGAATGGGAGCGCTTCGACCTCGACCGCTTCACCACCCTGCCCGGCGGCGACATGGTGGCCTGGTCGAGCGGCTGGGGCGACGGCGCCTACCCGACCTGGATCGGCCGCGACGCATCCGGCACGGTGACCTGCTTCGTCGCCGACATGCTCCTCTTCGGCACGGGACCGTAGCGCGTGCCGCCGTATCGAGCTGCTCGGTGTCGACCTACCTGGCGAAGGCCGAGCCCGACACCGTCGAGGAAGCCCGCGCGCGGCTTGCCGAGTTCATCGAAGACGCCGGCGGCGAAGGGGCCCCTGCGCAAGCGACGAGCGGTTCTCGCCTTGGTAACCGCTCTTCACCGGGCAGGAGTCACCGCGCCGACGCTGGCGACCGCCGTCCCCCGATCCCGGTTCGTTTCCGTGGACGGAACCGTCACCGGTGAGCAGCTCGCAACCGCCTTCACGACTGCCTATCCCGGCTTCCACAGGCGACTCGGGCGTTGGTTCATCGAGGCGCCCGTGCACGACGGTGGCAAGACGTGCGTGCTGTCGAAAATGTGGGGCCCAACACCGAACCGGTTCTCCATCGGCTCCTGGCCCTCGCGCCCACCGACGGTTACAGCTACGAAGCGGCTTCCGACAACTGAGAGCCGCGCTCAGCCGCTTCAGAAAAGGAAAGGGTTCGAGCTGATCGTCGATCCCGGCGGATGTTCCGGGGCTGACCGACAGGTATATTCCGGCTGGGCCCGGGCACCGGACGACTGAGCATCACTCAACGAGCGTGCAACGAGTAGGTCTCGTGAGCGGCGATCATCGTGCGGGCCGCACGGATGCCCCATTGGCCATCGGTTCCCACACTCTGCCCGGTGTACCGGGTGCCGTTGCGCATCTGAGTGTTGAATACGGTCTCCGAGTAGCCCCCGAACAGCTTCTTACGTCCCTCGATCAGCGAGAAACTTGCGACATCGGCGAATTGGGTCACGTCAACGCCGCCGTCCTGCAACAAGATGATGATCCGGTCCGGAGTGACCACCAGGGTGCCGAACGGGAAATGGCAACGAGTGAAAGTGAGTATCTCCTCGTCACCCAGCTCGCGTTCCAACTGGATGACCCGGTCTTCCATGATGGTGGAGCGTTCCTTCGGCGGCATCTCCTCAAGAATGTGTGCAACGTTCGACATGCCAGTCAGCCTCTCGACGTGTTCACTGTGTGACGTATCGTTCCGTGTCAAGGTGAGCGCGTCATCGACCGGTGGTAGCCAAGGGCTGAGCCGGGTGTCCTTTCCGGACGCGATTCAGCGGTCGCCGGTGTCACACTCGACGCCGATCCGTGGATGATCGGCGTTCTCGTGACACGATCAGCCGGAGGCGGCAGCGAACCGGAGGACCACGATCGGATCACGACGATCAGCCCGGCCGTTTGCGAAGCAGTGCTCGAGTCGCGGGCATGCGTGATGTGGCATCCGGTCAGCGGATTTGCGCAAGAGCCTGGCCTGCTCCCTGCGCAGCGCGCGCCGGTCAGCCGCGCGGCGCCACCGGGATCGAGGCGATCTGCTGGCGCAGTGTCGCGATGATCGGCGCCGCTGGGGTGCGGGCCGCCGTGAACGGGTGCACGTCCGCGTAGCGCACCGTGCCCGTGCGGTCGGCGACCACGACGCTCGGGTACGGCAGGACCGACCGCCGCGTGCCCAGCAACTCGGTGGCTTCCGGCGCCTGGTAGCCGAGGCCGAACGCGTCGATCAGCGTGTGCCGGGGGTCGGCCGCCACCAGGTAGCTCAGGTCGTTGCGGTGCTTGACGGGGGCCAGCAGCTCGGCCCGTTGCGGGCTCACCGCCACCAGGTGCGCCCCCAGGTCCGTGCAGGCCGGGGCCAGGGTGCGCTGGTATGCCACCAGGGTTTCCTCGCAGGCCGCCGAGCCCGCGTACCGGATGAAGACCAGGACCAGCGGCCCGGTGTCGAGCAGCCGGCGCAGGTGGATCGGGCCCAGGTCGACCTCGATCAGGGGCAGGTCCGGGACCCGGCCGCCGGGGGCGATCATCCGGCTCCAGACCGCGTCCTTCTCGAACTGGCGCCGGACTGCCGCCTCCTCGGCCCGGCGGCGGGCGGCGTCCGGGCCGCCGGCGCTCAGGTGTACGGATCTCGTCATGGCGCCACCATATCCATCCAATAGGTAGGCATTGTGAAGCCTTGATGAACGCTTGTCAGGGCACGAGCACCAACCGTCCGCGCAGGCCACCGGCGGCCAGCCGCTCGTGGGCCCGGACCACACCGGTCAGTGGGATCGTGTCCGCCACGCGCAGCGTCAGCAGACCGGCGTCGACCAGCGCCGCGAGTTCCGTCAGGCGGCCGCCGTCGGCCCACACCTCCTGCACGACGACGCGGGTGGCGCGCAGCGGTGGCGGGGCGAACGGCGCGACGAGGGCCACGAACACGCCGCCTCCGCGCAGCGCCTCGTGGGCTGTGACACCGGCCACGGCGGCGTCGACGACGGCGTCCACGCCGCCGGGGACCATCTCGCGGACTGCCGCGCCCAGCCGGTCCGTGCGGGTCACGAACTCGTCGGCGCCGCGTTCCCGTACCGTTTTCTCGTCGGTCTCGGCCGCCACCGCGACCGTGCGGATGCCGCGGATGGCGGCGAGTTGCAGCAGCAGGCCGCCCACACCGCCCGCGGCCCCGGTGACCAGCAGGGTCTGACCCGCTCGCAGGCCCGTCAGGGCCAGCGCGCGGTCGGCGGTGAGGCCGATCAGCGGGAGGGTCGCCGCCTCCGGCAGGCTCACCGAGCGGGGCGCAGGGGCGGTCGCGAGCTCGTCCAGCACCACCCACTCGGCCTGCGCGCCGCCGGCCGACAGGACGTCACGCAGGCCGATGACGGTGTCGCCCGGGGCGCGGCGGCGTACCCCCGGACCGACCTCGTCGATCACGCCCGCGACGTCCCAGCCCAGCTCGACCTCGTCGGCCGGCGGCAGCAGGCCCGCCTGCGTCATCGCACCGCCGCGGGTGGACAGGTCGATGCGGTTCACGGCCGCCGCGGCGACACGGATCCGGACCTGGCCCGGGCCGGGGCGCGGGTCCGGCAGGTCGGCGACTTCCAGGACTTCGGGGCCGCCGAAGCGGCGCACGATCACGGCTCTCATGGTGGCGACGCTAGGGGCGATATCGTCGGGCGGTAAGGACGCACCCGGGAGTGCGTACCGTACCGGGAGGAGCCCGCCGCGATGGTCACGAGGTCCGCCGCCGAGCGCCGGGACGAGGCGCAGCGCGCCTACAACGCCAACCTCGCCGAGTGCCCCGGCCACGACCTGCTGGGCACGCTGAGCGACAAATGGCTGACCTTGGTGGTGGCCGCGCTGGCCGACGGGCCGCTGCGGTACGCCGAACTGTCCCGCGAGGTCGCCGGGGCCAGCCAGAAGATGCTCACCCAGACGCTGCGCAAGCTGGAACGCGACGGCCTGGTGGCCCGCACTGTCGTCGCCGCGGTGCCGGTGCAGGTGTCGTACGAACTGACCGCTCTCGGCCACGAGCTGCTGCCGTTGCAGCGGGCCATCAAGAGCTGGGCCGAGACCCACATCGCCGAGGTGCACCGCGCCCGCGCCGCCTACGACGAAGGCCCGGCCTGACCCGCCGCTCACGCTCTGGCATCCTGGGCGGGCAACCGGAGGAGGAGTTCATGGGGGATCGTCAGCGGGACGACTACGTGCTGACCACCGACGCCGCGCGTGTCGATGTCGAGCGGGTGCACCGGTGGCTGTGCGACGAGTCCTACTGGGCGGCCGGGCGGGACTTCGACGTGGTGGCGCGGTCGATCGAGGGCTCGCTGCCGTACTCGGTCCTGCACGGCGGTGAGCAGGTGGCCTTCGCCCGGGTCGTCACCGACGGGGCGACCTTCGCGTGGATCTGCGATGTCTTCGTCGCCACCGGGCACCGGGGCCGGGGACTCGGCGGGTGGCTGGTCGACAGCGTCGTCGAGGACCTCACCGACCGGGGTGTCCTCCGCTTCCTGCTCGCCACCAAGGACGCCCACGAGGTCTACCGGCGGGCCGGCTTCGCCGGGCTGGAGGGCGCCGACCGCTTCATGGAGCTCGACCGGCGCCCCACCCGCGCCGCCATCCTCGGGCAGGCCTGAGGCACCGGTCAGGGGGCGGCCGCCGCCGGGCCGGGACTCGCCGCCACCGGGTCGTCCGGCGGCCGGGCACCGCGGCGGCGGGACAGCGCCCCCTGGGAGATCGCCACGCCGGTCAGCACGATCAGCGCGCCCAGCGGCTGGTTCCAGACCAGGTGCTCGCCCAGGATCAGCACGCCGACCACCGTCGCCACCACCGGCATCAGATAGGTCACCGACGCCGACGTGCTCGCGCCCGCCACCCGGATCACCCGCATGTTGAGCACGAACGCCAGCCCGGTGCCGAGGGCGCCCAGCGCCAGCACGCAGAGCACCACCTGCAGGGACAGCTGCGCCGGGGCCGGCGGCGCGCCGGCCAGCAGTGGTGCCAGCACGGCGAGCTGGGCCAGGGCCATCAGCAGCTGGCCGCCGGCGATCGACACCCCGGAGCCGGCCCGGCCGGCGATGAACTTCTTCTGGTACGGGATCGCGACGGCGTAACACATCGCCGCCCCGAAGCACATGAGCTGCCCGGTGAGCTGCGAGCCGCCGAGGTCCCGCCAGACGCCCAGCACCACCAGCACGCCCAGGAAGCCGGTCGCGATGCCGGCCACCCGGCGCGGAGTCAGTGCCTCGGTGCGGAAGACCAGCACCGCCAGCGGCAACGCGACCAGCGGGGTGGCCGCGTTCCAGATGCCGGCGAGCACCGAGGAGACGCGCTGTTCGCCGTACCCGAAGAGGGTGAAGGGCAGCGAGACGCCCAGCGCGGCGACGACCGCGAGATGGCCCCACAAACGGGCGTCGCGAGGCAGCCGGTCGCGGGTCACCGCGAGCACGATCAGCAGGACCGCCGTGCCCGCGGTGACCCGGGCGAAGGTGAGCCACAGCGGGTGCAGCTCACGGACGCCGACCTTGATGAAAAGGAAGCTGGTGCCCCAGATCGCGGCGAGCGCCAGAAAGCTCGGCAGCCAGTCGCGGGGGCGGGCGGTGTCAGGGGCGGTAGGGCTACGCACCCCTGACACTCTGCCGCATGGGTACGACACTTCCTCCAGGGGCCACCGGCACTCTGCTAAGGTGCCTTCAGGTCATGAGTGCCAGCGCGAAGCCCCGGCTTGCTGGCCGGCAACCCTTGTGTTCGCGATGGGGTGCTCCGGGTGAGGACCGGGCCGGCGTCGACACCGACGTGGGCAAGCGCGGGCCCCGGGGCGGGGTCCCCGACCTCCCGGAGGCAGCTCCATGTCCCTCGTCCTGCAGCACACCGACCTCGACGTCGTCGGCACGGACCTGACTGTCGACCTGCCCGATGGCACGACGGTCCCGTTCGCCCACCTGGACTACGCCGCGACCGCCCCGTGCGTGCGCGCCGCCGCGGACGCCGTGCAGAGCCTGCTCCCCTGGTACGGCAGCGTGCACCGCGGCACCGGCATCCGCTCCCAGACCTCGACCCTGGAATACGAACGCGCCCGCGACCTCGTGGCCGAGTTCATCGGCGCCCGGACCGGCGACGCGGTGATCTTCACCCGCAACACCACCGACGCGCTGAACCTGCTCGCCCGCGCCCTGCCGCCTGAGGCCACCACGATCGTCTTCGACGGTGAGCACCACGCGAACCTGCTGCCGTGGCGCCGCCCGCTGCGACTGCCCACCCCGGCAAGCCCGGACGAGGCCGTCGCGGCCGTCGAGCGAGCGCTGCGCGGCCTGAGCGGACCCGGGCTGGACAAACCCAGGCTGGGCGGGCCGGTCCTGGTCGCGGTCACCGGGGCGAGCAACGTGACCGGCGAGATCTGGCCGGTGCGGCGGCTGGCCGACGTGGCCCACCGGTACGGCGCCCGGATCGTCGTGGACGCCGCGCAGCTCGCACCGCACTCCCCCGTCGACCTCGCCACCCTGGGCGCGGACTATCTCGCCCTGTCCGGGCACAAGCTCTACGCCCCGTTCGGCGCCGGGGTCCTGGCCGGGCGGGCCGACTGGCTCGACGCCGCCGAGCCGTACCTCAGCGGCGGCGGCGCCAGCACCGCGGTCGGGACCGCCGCCGGGGACGTGACGTGGGCCCACGGTGCCGCCCGGCACGAGGCGGGCACCCCCAACCTGCTCGGCGCGGTGTCGCTGGCCGCGGTCTGTGCGGCGCTGCTGCGCACCGACCGCACCGCACTGCACGAGCGCGAGCAGGAGCTGCTGGGCCGGCTCCGGGACGGACTGGCCGGGGTCCCGGGCGTACGGCCGGTGAGCGTGTTCGGCGTTCGGCAGCCCCGGGTCGGCATCGTGTCGCTCGCCCTGCCCGGCCACGACCCCGCGGTGATCGCCGACCGGCTGGCCCGCGAGTACGGCATCGGGGTCCGGGCCGGGCTGTTCTGCGCCCATCCGCTGACCCGGCGGCTGACCGGGGACACGGGCACGGGTGGCTGCGGCAGCGCGACGCCGGGACTGCTGCGGGCCAGCTTCGGCCTGGGCACCAGCGACAGCGACGTCGACCGCCTGGCCGTCGCGCTGGGCAAGCTGACAGCCCACCCCAGCTGACCTCCCGGCATTGCCGGACCGCCCGAGCCGCGCGCCCACCCCGCCGCACGATGCCCGCGCCCACGATGGCCGCACCGCACAGTGGCCGCTCCGCACAATGGCCGCGCTCTACGACCGCCGCGCGGCCGATGTCGGCTGAGCAGCCGCGGCGCCTCCGCCGATCGGGGCATCCGAGATTCGCCCGGATGCCCGGGGGTATGTACGGAAGGTGATACGACGCATTGCACGGATGACCCCCGGCCAGCGCCGGCTGACCCGGGCCGCACCGCGGACCGCCCAGGGATTCGTCAGCCATTGGACCGCGGTGGCCGGCCTGCGGCTGCACGTACGCTCCCGGGCCGCCGCCGCCACCGGCCGGCCGTGGGTGCTGCTGCACGGGCTGGCCGTCTCCCACCGCTACCTGATGCCGACAGCCGCCGCCCTGACCGGCGGGCCGGTGCACGTGCCCGATCTGCCGGGCTTCGGCCTGTCCGGCAAGCCCCGGCAGGTCTTCGACGTCGAGCAGCACACCGCGGTCATCGCCGCCTGGATGGACACCGAGGGCATCACCGGCGCGCAGGTGCTCGCCAACTCGTTCGGCTGTCAGATCGCCGTCGAACTGGCCGTGCGGCGGCCCGATCTGGTCTCCGCGCTCGTCCTGGTCGGCCCGACGGTGGATCCGGCCGCGCCCACCGCCACCGGTCAGGCGCGCCGCTGGCTGGCCGACCTGGTGTGGGAGGACGCGCGGCAGGCCCGGATCATCGCGGCCGACGTCCGGGACGCGCGGCCCCGCCGGATCCTGACCACTCTGCGGCTGTCCGTGCGTCATCGCATCGACCACCGGCTGCCGCTGGTCCAGGCGCCGGTGTTGTTCCTGCGCGGCCAGCACGACCCGATCGCGCCGCCGCGCTGGCTGCGGCAGGCTGCCCGGCTGACGCCGTACGCCGTGACCGATGTGGTGCCGGCGGCCGGGCACAACGCCATCACGACCGCCGGGTCCGTGGTGGCCCGCCGGGCGGTGGCCTTCGCGGCGCACAGCGCGGTCGGGAAATAGACCAATAGCGCGTTTCGGACGATCATGAGGGGGCAAGCGGGAAAGGGGCCGGATTCCCGGTGCCCGGTCTCGAGACGAGGACAGTAGATGGCAGTGAAGCGCCCCCGCAGGTCAGAGCCCACCGTGCCGAGCCCGGCCGCCATGGAACCGGCGGCGACCACTCCGTTGACCGGGGCACTGGCGCCGGAACAGGGGCTCCAGACCGGGGAGTTCCTCACCACAGCGCAGGGTCTGCGGCTCAGTGACACCGACCATTCGCTGAAGGCGGGACCTCGCGGGCCCTCGCTGCTGGAGGACTTCCACCTGCGGGAGAAGATCACCCACTTCGACCACGAGCGGATCCCCGAGCGGGTCGTGCACGCGCGCGGGGCCGCCGCGCACGGCGTCTTCCGGGCGTACGGCAGCGCGGCGTCGGTCACCAAGGCCGGCTTCCTGGCCGAGGCCGGCAAGGAGACGCCGGTCTTCGTCCGCTTCTCGACCGTGCTCGGATCGCGCGGGTCCGCCGACACCGTGCGCGACACCCGAGGTTTTGCCGTGAAGTTCTACACCGATCAGGGCAACGTCGACCTGGTCGGCAACAACATCCCGGTGTTCTTCATCCAGGACGGCATCAAGTTCCCGGACATCATCCACGCCGGCAAGCCGCACCCGGACCGGGAGATCCCGCAGGCCCAGTCGGCCCACGACACGTTCTGGGACTTCGTCTCGCTGCACACCGAGGCCACCCACCACGTGTTCTGGAACATGTCCGACCGGGGCATCCCGCGCTCGTACCGCACCATGGAGGGCTTCGGGGTGCACACCTTCCGCCTGGTCGACGCGGAGGGCGGCACCCACCTGGTGAAGTTCCACTGGAAGCCGGTGGCCGGGGTGCACTCGCTGGTCTGGGAGGAGGCGCAGCTCGCGGCCGGGGTCGACCCCGACTTCCACCGCCGGGACATGGCCGACGCCATCGACGCCGGCGCCTTCCTCGAGTACGAGCTCGGCATCCAGGTGATGCCGGACAGCGCCGAGGAGACCTTCGAGGGGATCGACCTGCTCGACCCCACCAAGATCGTGCCGGAGGAGCTGGCCCCGGTGCAGCCGATCGGCCTGCTCACGCTGAACCGCAACCCGGACAACTACCACGCCGAGGTCGAGCAGGTCGCCTTCCACACCGGCCACCTGGTGCCCGGCATCGAGGTCACCAACGACCCGCTGATGCAGGCACGGCTGTTCTCGTACCTGGACACCCAGCTCACCCGGCTCGGCGGGCCGAACTTCCCGCAGCTGCCGATCAACCGGCCGCACGCGCCGGTGAACGACAACCTGCGCGACGGGATGCACCAGACCGCCGTGCACCGCGGCATCGCGCCGTACCTGCCCAACAGCCTGGCCGGGGCCGAGGGCCCGGCCCCGGCGAGCGAGCCGGAGGGCGGCTTCGTGCACGTGCCGCGGCTGGTCGAGGGGGCGAAGGTACGGGCCAACCCGGTCTCCTTCGACGACCACTTCAGCCAGCCGGCGATGTTCTACGCCAGCCTGAGCGAGGTCGAGCGGATCCACCTGACCGAGGCCTTCACCTTCGAGCTCGGCAAGTGCTACGAGCAGGCGATCCGCGAGCGCATGCTCGGCGTGCTGGCGAAGGTGGACACCGGCCTGAGCGCCCAGGTCGCCGCGGGCCTCGGCCTGCCCGCCCCGGCCGGCACGCCGGTCGCCGCGGTCCGGGTCTCCGCCGCCCTGTCGCAGGTCACCGGGGTGCCGGGCCCGATCGCCGGCCGCGTCGTCGGCGTGGTCGCCGGTCCGAAGGCCGACCTCGCCGGGATCGGCAAGCTGCGGGACGCGCTGACCGCGCAGGGCGCCTTCGTCCGGGTCATCGCGTCGCACGGCGGCGAGCTGGTCAAGGGCCTGCGGAAGGAGATCATCGAACGCACGCTGCTGACCACGCGGTCGATCGAGTACGACGCGATCCTGGTCGCGGGCGGCGCCGGCGACCTCGCGGACGTGAAGCTGACCGTGCTGCTGCAGGAGGCGTTCCGCCACGCCAAGGCCCTCGGCGCCTGGGGTGACGGCGTTCAGGCGCTGCGGACCGCGGGCATCGACGTGGAGGCACCGGGCATCCTGCTGGCCGACGGCATGACGGCCGCGTACCGCAAGCAGCTTGTCACCGCGCTCGGCCTGCACCGCGTCTGGGAGCGCACCGCGCAGGTCATGGCCGCGGCCGCACCGACCGCGTAGCCGGCGGGGTTGCCGCTGCGCCGGGCCACCGGCTCAGCGCAGCGGCAGCTCCAGGCTGTTCCCCCGGGTGATCGGCCGGATCCCGGTCAGGCCGTGCTCCCCGGCCCGCCGCAGGAACGCGCTCAGCGGCAGCTTCTGCACCACGTAGTCGTCGTTGTGGATCGGGATGGTGAGCCGCGGCCGGATCACCTCGGTCGTCGCCACCCCCTGCTTGTCGTCCATGGTGAGCAGCATGCCCAGGATCTTGGTGCCGCCGAGGTGGATGATCATGGCGTCGATGTCGCCGCAGCGCCGCGGCACCTCCTCCAGGAACGGCCGGTACAACGTGTCGCCGGTGATGTAGAGGCGCAGCCGGCACCGGCCGTCCTCCTCCAGCTCCACCACCGAGCCCATGACGTCCGGCAGCAGCCGGTCCATCAGGCCGGGACCGTGCCGGCCGGGGACCGAGGTCACCCGCAGCCGCTGCCGTCCCCGCGAGAGCTCGTGGCTCTCCCACGTCGGCAGGCCCATGACGTCCTCGAATTTGCGGCGCCGCAGCTTGCGCTGGGCCTCCCGGGTGGTGACGATCGGCGTCGTCTTCCCCACCTCGGCCGTGGCCACCCGGTCCCAGTGGTCGCCGTGGAAATGCGACAACAGCACCGCGTCCAGCGGCGGCAGCTCCGCGACCGAGCAGGCCGGGTCGAGCAGGCGCCGGGTCCACATGCCGTAGCCCAGGTGCACCCGGCTGCCCGCCGACACGAAGTTGGGGTCGGTCAGCAGGGTGAAGTCCCCGAGCCGCAACACGGTCGTCGCGTTGCCGATGAAGGTCATGCTCGCGCGCAGGCCGTCCTGATCCATGGGGCGCGCATACCCCGGCGGCGGCCGTCCACACCCCGGATCAGGCGGTCAGTGCGGCACCGACCGCGTGGCGCACGACGTGCTCGGCGTCGCGGCAGGCCTGCGGGAGCCGGTCGGCGGGCACCGGGTGGCTCAGCGCGTAGCCCTGGGCGTACTCGCAGGCCATCTCGCGCAGCCGCAGCAGCGCGGCCACGTCCTCCACGCCCTCGGCCACCAGGGACAGACCGAGGTTGTGCCCGAGGTCGATCGCGCTGCGCACCATGACGGCGTCGGGCGTGCCCGGGGTCAGGTCCCGGACGAACGTACGGTCGATCTTGAGCTCGTCGGCCGGCACCCGGCGCAGCTGGGCCAGCGAGCTGAAGCCGGTGCCGAAATCGTCGACCGACACGGTGACGCCGTGCTCGCGGACCTCGTGCAGCGCGCGGACCGCCCGGTCCGGGTCGGCCATGATGCTGGTCTCGGTCAGTTCCAGGCACAGCTGCTGGGGCGGCAGGCCGGCGTCGGCCACCGTGCTCAGCACCCGGGCGACAAAACCGGCGTCGATCAGGCAGCCGGGCGACACGTTCACCGCCACCCGGTACGTGTGGCCCTCGGCCAGCCAGCGCGCGGCCTGCCGGACCGCCAGCCCCAGCAGGTGGTCGGTCAGCCGGATCTCCAGGCCCCGGCTCTCCGCGACGGTCAGGAACGTGGCCGGCAACAGCAGTCCCCGTTCCGGGTGCTGCCAGCGGACCAGCGCCTCGACCGAGGTCACGACGCCGTCGCTGAGGCGTACCTGGGGCTGGTAGTAGAGCCGCAGCTGACCGGCCGGATCGCCGCTGTCGAGCAGGGCCCGCAGGTCGGCGAAGAGCTGCATCCGGTCCGGGATCTCGGCGTCCTCGGCGGCGTCGTAGACGGCGACCCCGCCGCCGTTGCCCTTCGCCCGGTACATCGCCGCGTCGGCGTGCCGGAACAGCTCGTCGCCGGCGCCGTGCAGGGGGCCGAGCGCGATGCCGAGGCTGCCGCTGATCGCCGCCGGGCCCTCGGCCAGGACGAAGTCGCGGCGCAGCGCCCCGACCAGCCGCTCGGCCAGCTCGGTGGCCTCGGCGGCCCCGGCGACGCGGGGCAGCAGCACGGCGAACTCGTCGCCGCCCAGCCGGGCCACCACACCGTCGGCGCCGACCCCGGCGGCCAGCCGCCGGCCGGATTCGAGCAGCACCAGGTCACCGGCGTGGTGGCCGAGGGTGTCGTTGACGGCCTTGAACCCGTTCAGGTCGATGACCATGAGGGCGACCTGATGGACGCTGCCCGCCGTCACGCCGGCCAGGGCGGTCTGCATCCGCTGGCCGAACAGGGTGCGGTTGGGCAGACCGGTGAGCGGGTCGTGCAGGGCCAGGTGCCGGCTCGCCGCGGCCTGTTCGACCAGCCGCCGCTGGTAGCTCAGCACCAGCCGCAGGATCATGCCGACCAGGGTCAGTCCCACCGCGAAACCGACCGAGGTGCCGACCAGCAGCCGTACCTGGGTCCGGCGCAACGCGGACACCTGCAATTGGGCGGCGTCGTGGTACGCCCGCGACACCTCGTCCACGTCGTCCTGCAGCGTGTAGAAGGCCGGTGTCACCTCGAGGCGGTCCAGCTGGACGTGCGCGGGGTCGCTGTCGGCGATCAGCGCGATCAGCTGCTCGGCGAGAGCCTGGTACGCCAGCTGCTCCTCCCGCAACCGCAGCGCGTCCGCCCGGGCCTGGCCGGTGTTCCCGGCGATGATCTGCGCCAGCGTGTCGTTCGCCGTCAGCACGACCTGGTCGAAGCGCTGCTGGACGGCCACGGACGGCTCGACCTGGTAGTGCCGCAGGTTCACCTCCTGCATGGCGATCGCGATGCGCGCCTCGAAGAACAGCGAGTCGACGACCAGCGCGTGGCTCTGCTGCTCCGTGGCCCGGGTGGTGTGCACCGTGCCCTGGATGACGTAGCCGGCCAGCGCCAGCAGCACCCCCGCCAGGGCAGCCGTCATCGCGACACTGCGTCCCCGGATGCGGCTGATCACGGCGCTCTATTCGGCAGCGACGGGCGGTGGTGAAGGCGAATGGGCTCAGGTGACCGGCCCGGGGACCGATGAGACCCATGAGCCGAAGGACGGGGTGTGGTCCCATTGCGCAGCCGCAGAGTGCTGTCCAGCGTCGCCGTGGCTGTCGTACTGGCCGCCGCGGCCGGCTGCGGCGGGCCCGCGGCCGAGACCGCGGGCACGCCCGCGCCGTCGTCGGGAACGATCCGGGTGGGCACCCTCGTGCCGCTCACCGGGCGCAGCAGCCCGTCCGGCGAGGCCATGGTCAACGGGGCCCGGCTGGCGATCAGTGAGGCCAACGCGGCCGGTGGGATCCTGGGCCGGCAGGTCGAGCTGGCCGTCGAGGACGACGCCTGCGACCCCGGCACCGCCGTGACCGCCGCCCGGACGCTGGTCGGCCAGGACATCGTCGCCTCGGTCGGCGGCTACTGCAGCAGCGCGACCGTACCCACCCTGAAGATCTTCCGGGCGGCCGGTGTGCCGATGGTCGTGGCCCAGTCCAATTCCACCGACCTGCTGGCGCCGAAGTACGACAGCGTCTTCCTGATCTGCGGCACCGTCACCGCCGAGGCCGACTTCGCGGTCGACTGGATGAAGCGCCTCGGCGGTCGCCGGCTCGCGGTCGTGCACGACGGCACCAGCTTCCCGGTCACGCTGGCCGAGTCCACGGCCACGGCGGCCAAGCGCACCGGCGATCTGACGGTGACCGGCCAGTTCGAGCTGAGCCAGGGCGCACCGGACTACTCCCGGATCGCCGGCTCGGTGCGGGCCGGCCGGGCCGACATCGTCTACTACACCGGCTACTACGCCGAGGCCAGTCAGCTCATCAAGGACCTGCGCGGCCACGGCTTCACCGGCAAGATCGTCGTCGGCGACGGCGCGACCGACGGCCCGCTGCTCGACAACCTCACCCCCGCCCAGTCCCGCGGCGTGTACGGCACCGCTCTGATCTTCCCGGAGTTCCTGCCGGAGCTGGCCGACTGGTCGAAGCGCTACCAGGCGGCCTTCGGCACACCGCCGGGACCGTCGACGGTCGAGGCGTACGACGCGGTGAACGTCGCGCTCGATGCTGTGAAGCGGGCGGGCAGCACCGACCGCGAGGCGGTCCGCAAGGCGATCGCGGCCACCGACCTGACGGCGATGAGCGGCCCGCTGAGCTTCAACCCGGACGGCACCCGCACCACGCCGAAGTTCCTGCTGCTGCGGGCCGAGAACGGCAAGTTCGGCCTGCAACCGGCCGCCGGCTGACCCGCGGGGCGGGCGAGGTCAGGGACGGCGGTAGATGCTGATCGAGTGGCCCACCGAGTCGATCGGTGTGCCGCTGCCGGCGATCAGGGCCCGGGTGCGGCCGGTGGCCCCCGCGATCGTCGAGTCCGAGACCACCAGCAGACCGCGCACCTCGGCCGGCGGCACCCCGCGCGGGTCCTTCGCGGCGATGCCGTACGCGGCCGGCACCCCCGCACCCTTGTACAGCAGCCAGACCGGCTCGCCGGGATAGCGCTCGCGCAGCCGGTCGGCGACCCGGCCCAGGTCCTGACCCCAGTCGACGTTCGAGTCGTGCAGCCGCAGGTGGGTCTTCGCCGGCCCGCCGAACGCCTCGTTCGAGTACGGCAGGTAGTACGGGAAGGTGCGTACGGAGCTGACCGCGACGAACGCCACCAGCGCCGCTGCGGTGATCCGGGCCCAGCGCCACCTCAGTGTCAGCACCGCCGCCGCGGCCACGGCCAAAAAGACCGGCAGGAAGATGGCGTACCGGCTGCCGTAGTTGCGGGCGCCCGTCATGGCCACGACGAACAGCACCGTCGGCGTCACGAGCACGTACATGGCCGCGACCCGCAGCCGGGCCACGGTCAGCATGGTGAGCGCGCCGGCCGGCCACAGCACCAGCATGCCCAGCGGCGTCTTCACCAGCATCGCCGCCGGCAGGTAGTACCAGCGCGAGCCCCGGTACGCCTCGCCGAACAGGAAGCCGTTGAACGTGTGCTGCTCGAAGCCGAACTGGATCCGCATGCCGTCGCGGTACGGCTCCGGCAGGGGCATCAGGTTCACCACCGTCCGCTTCAGCCCGTGCAGTTCGGGCAGGCCGATCGGCGTCAGGAAATGCAGCGTCGGGTCGACGACGAGATAGCTGGCCCACACCACGGCGAGGGCGACCACCCCGACCCCGGCCGCGGCGGCCACCCCGCGCAGCCCTTTGACCGCCAGGAACGCCAGGACCATCAGCACCGGCACCGCGGGCAGCGCGCTCATCCGGGTCGCCAGGGCAGCGCCGAGCGCCAGCCCGGCCAGCGGCAGATACAGCCACGGGCGGTTCCGGGCCCGCCAGAGCAGCCACGTGGCGGTCAGCAGAAAACCGGCCGCCGGCACGTCGAGGGTGGCCAGCGACCCGTGGGCGATCAGATCGGGCGAGAAGGCGTACAGGGCCAGCGCGAGCAGCCCGCCCACCGGTCCTGTCAGGTCCCGGGCGAAGGCGAACACCACCAGACCGAACAGCAGCGTCAGGATGATCATCGGGAGCCGGGCGGCGAACATCAGCTCGTACGGGTCGTTGCCGGCCTCGTAGAGCACGTACCGGCCCAGCTCGGACTGGTCGCCCCGGTAGCGCGGATCGAGGTGCGGGTCGGCGAACGCGAGCCCGGCGGCCATGATGAGCTTGCCGAGCGGCGGATGCTCGGGGTTGTAGCGCAGGCTGTGCTGCTGGACGTAGGTGACGGCCGCGCCGACGTAGACCGGTTCGTCGATGGTCGGCGTCTGCTGGACCGAGGTGACCACCATGGCGGCCGCCATCTGACCCAGCATGACCACGATGAGCAGAGCGACCAGCCACCGCCGGTGACGCCCGGGCGACGCAACGGCAGCGGGCTCCGACTCATCGACGTCCACGGTCATCCGCAGAACCTATCCGGGCCCGGGGTCCGGATCCCGCCGGGGCAGCGGCCGGTGCCGTGGCGCACTAGGGTCCCGGCATGTCCTCCGTGGCCCCCCGGACCTCGCCCGCGGCGGTGGCCGAGCGGTCCCCCGCGACCCGGGTGATCCGGCCGCTGGTGCTCGCCACGACGTACCGGCGAGGCGCGTTCCTGCTGCTCGGCGGCGTTCTGCTGCTGCCGTACGGGCTGGTCGGGGTGGGCCTGGCCCGGCTCGCGGCCGACGACGGCACGCCGGCCGCCCTCGTTGTGGTGCTCGGCGCCGCGACCGCCGTCATCGGGCTCACCCCGCCGTTCCTGCACGGCGCGCGGGTGCTGGAGATCGCCGCCGCCCGCTGGCTGCTCGGCGTCGAGCTGCCGGACCCGCCCGCGCCGCCCGCCCCGGAGGCACGCGTGCGCGCGGCGCTGTGGTTCGCCGTGCATCTCGGCGTGGGCGCGATCGTCGGGCTGGCGCTGTTCGTCGCCGTGCCGGTCGCCGCGGAGCTGATCATGACGCATTCCGGCTGGCCGGCCGCCGGCCTGGGACTGCTGGGGGTGGCCCTGCTGCTCGCCACCGGCTACGCGACCGCCGGGCTGGGCGCCCTGGCCGCCGTGATGGCGCCGGTGCTGCTGGGCCCGTCGGCCGATGAACGGGTCGCGGCGGTACGGGCCGAGGCGCGCCGGCTGGCCGAGCGCAACCGGCTGGCCCGCGACCTGCACGACTCGGTCGGCCACGCGCTGACGGTGAGCGTGCTGCAGGCGGCCGCGGCCGGTGAGCTGCTGGACCGCGATCCGGCCTTCGCACGCCGGGCCCTGACCGCGATCGAGGAGACGGGCCGCGCAGCCATGGAGGACCTGGACCAGGTGCTCGGCCTGCTCCGCGACGAGCGGCACCGGCCCGGCCGCTCCCCCGCCGACCCCATCCCGCCCCGGCAGGGTCAGGCGGCGGTGATCCGGCAACCGGACCTGCGCGACCTCCCCCGGCTCGCCGCGGGCGTCGGCGCGCAGGTGATGACCACCGGCGCGCTCGACGACGTGCCCGCGGAACTGTCCCGGGAGGCGTACCGGGTCGTGCAGGAGTCGCTGACCAACGCGCTGCGGCACGCCGCACCGGCGCCGGTGACGCTGCGGGTCAGCACCCGCGGTCCGGACCTGGTCGTCGAGGTGCGCAATCCGCTGCCCGGCCGCGGCCTGGCCGGGATGCGGGAACGGGTGTCGCTGCTGGGCGGCGAGCTGGTCGCCGGTCCGGACGGCGACGACTGGCGGGTACGCGCGGAGTGGCCCCGGTGAGCACCCCCGCCGAGCCGATCCGGGTGGCCGTGGTCGACGACGAGGAGCTCGTCCGGATCGGGCTGACCGCGATCATCTCGACCGCCCCGGACCTGACCGTGGTCGGCGCGGCCGCCGACGGGGCCGCCGTTCCGCCGCTGCTGGCCCGTACGCGCCCCGACGTGGTGCTCATGGACGTGCGGATGCCGGCGATCGACGGACTCCAGGCCACCCGGCACGCGCTCGCCACCGCCGCCCACCCACCGCGCATCCTCATCATCACGACCTTCGAGCACGACGAGTACGTGTACGCCGCCCTGCGCGCCGGGGCGAGCGGCTTCCTGCTCAAGCGGGCCCGTCCGGCCGAGGTGCTGGCGGCGATCCGGGTGGTGGCGGCCGGCGAGTCGCTGCTGTTCCCGGCGGCGATCCGGCGTCTCGCGGCCGCGTACGGCAGCCGTCGGCCCCCGGCCGAGCTCACCGGCCGCGAGGCCGAGGTGTTGCGGCTGATGGCCCGGGGCCTGTCCAACGCCGAGATCGCCGAGCGGCTGGTGCTGGGCGTGCAGACGGTCAAGACCCATGTCGGCAACGTGCTGGCCAAGCTCGGCGCCCGCGACCGTACCCAGGCGGTGATCGCCGCGTACGAGTCGGGTTTTGTGAGTCCCTCCTGAGAGGGAGCCGGTTCCCTCCCGGGCGGGAGTCGCGGCGGGCCACGACGGACCAGGCTGATCCATGTCGGAAGTACCCGAGACCTGGAGGAAGCATGATGAAGCGCGCAGTTCTCGCCCTGACCGCCGCGGCCGCCGTCCTGATCACGTCCGGTGGCGCCGCGTCGGCCACCCGCCCGGCGCCGACCGAGCCCAGCCTGGTCGGCTCGGCGACGTTGTGGCGGGCCGCCGGTGACGACATCCGGTTCACCTTCGACGCCCACGGCCTCGGTCCGGACGCCCGGGGGACGTTCCGGGTCAGCCACTACCTCGGCACCGAGGGGGCCTGGTTCAGCGGACGGATCGACTGTCTGGCGGTCGGCGGCCCGGTGGCGGTCGCGACGGGGATCATCACCGCCAGCAGCCTCAAGGGGTTCATCGGCGTGCGCCGCGGCTTCACGGTGTACGACCACGGCCGGCACGACCGGGTCGGATACAGCTGGGTGATCGATCCGGGCAGCACCGAGTCGGTGCCGCTGTGCGTGAGCGGCGCGCCCTACGAGACGGTGGAGACCGGCGACTTCCGGACCGTGGAATGGTTCCCTCCGGGCGTCCTGCCCTGACGGGCCGGCAGTGATTACGCTGCTGCCATGTGCCGAAACATTCGCCAGCTGCACAACTTCGAGCCGCCCGCGACCTCTGACGAGGTCCGGGCGGCCGCACTGCAGTACGTGCGCAAGGTCGCCGGGGCGACGAATCCGTCGCAGCGCAACCAGGCCGCGTTCGACCGGGCGGTCGCCGCGGTCGCGGCGGCGACCGAGGAGCTGCTCGCCGAGCTCGTCACCGCCGCGCCACCCAAGGACCGCGAGACCGAGGCGGCCAAGGCCCGCGAGCGCGCCGCTAAGCGGTACGCGTCCTGACCGAGGCCCCGGTGAGGGTGAGATACCAGGCCGAGTCGGTGAAGCCGGGTCCGGTCTCCTCGCCGATGTAGAGGTCGAGGTGCTTGCGGCCGCCGAGGCCGGGCGTGAACTCATCGGTCACGGTCCAGCCGGCCTGGCGCAGAGCGGTGCAGACCTCTCCGGGCGCCGCGGCTCCATCGTCGGTGTGCCCGCAGCCGGCGACGCGGAAGGTCGTGCCCCGGGGCAGCACCCCGGGGTCGGCCGCGGCGGACACGAACGGGCGCAGCGGGGCGCCGTCGGTGTCCCGGGCAGCGGTGTCCAGCCAGTAGCCGATGTCGTACGACCAGTTCAGGTACGTGCCGGCCGTCGTACGCCCGGTGCCCTCGTCCTTGACCGCCGCGACGAAGTCGGCGGGATACTCACCAAGGTCATCGTGGCCGTGCGCGCAGTCGAGCCCGCGGCAGCCGGTGACCGTCTCGGGCTCACCGTCGTGCAGGCTCTGCACGGCGGTGTAGTAGACGGTGAGCTCCCACCCGCTGCTGACGACGGTGGCCGGGGACGGGGACGAAGCCGGGACCGGGGACGATGCCGCAGCCGGCGCGGCGGGCGAGGCGCTCACCGAAGGGCCGGGGACGGACCAGGCCCCGAACGACGGCCGGGGCAGCACCGTGGAGGGCTCCCGCGTGGCCGGGTCGCCGCAGCCCGCCAGCAGGCTCAGCACCAGCACGACCGAGCAGACACGCACGTGAAGCAGCATCGCAGCAGTCCACCGGGCCGGGCGCTTGATTAAGAGTTGACTTATATAAGCCGCGCCTGGCACAGTGACCGGGTGCATGCCTTCGACGTGCTCGGCGACCCGGTCCGCCGCCGCATCCTGGAGCTGCTCGCCGACGGCGAGCAGCCCTCCGGCGCGGTCACCGAGGTCATCCGGGCCGAGTTCGGCATCTCCCAGCCGGCCGTCTCCCAGCACCTGCGGGTGCTGCGCGACAACGGCTTCGCCACGGTACGCCCGGACGGCACCCGGCGGCTCTACGCGGTCGACGACACGGCGCTGCGCGAGGCCGACGAGTGGCTGAGCCGGTTCCGCCGGTTCTGGACCCCCCACCTGGACGCGCTGGCCACCGAGGTGGCCCGCGGCAAGCGACAGCGGCGGCTCGCCGCCCGCGACGACGATCGGAGCGACGGATGAAGGACGCGAAACAACAGATCAGCGCGGTACGGCGCCAGGCCGGTGGCCGCACCCTGGAGGCCGGCGAAGCCCGCGTGTCGACCATCAGCCAGGTCTACGACACCGGCCAGGACGACCTGTGGGACGCGGTGACCGACCCGGAACGGATCACCCGCTGGTTCCTGCCGGTCAGCGGCGAGCTCCGCGAAGGCGGCAAGTACCAGTTCGAGGGCAACGCCGGCGGCACGATCTCCCGCTGCGACAAGCCGCACGGCTTCGCCGCCACGTGGGAGTACAACGGCGACGTCAGCTGGATCGAGGTCCGCCTGGTCCCGGAGGGCGACGGACGCACCCGCTTCGAGCTGGAGCACGTCGCGCATGTCGCCGACGAGTTCTGGGAGCAGTTCGGCCCCGGCGCCGTGGGGATGGGCTGGGACGCGGGCCTGCTCGGGCTGGCCATGCACCTGGCGGATCCGGCGGCCCCCCGCGACCAGGCCGCCATCGAGGCGTGGATGGTCTCCGACGAGGGCAAGCTCTTCTACCGGCTGAGCAGCGACAGCTGGGCCGAGGCCGCTGTCGCCGGCGGCACCGACCCGGCCGTCGCCCGCGAACGCGCCGACCGGTGCTACGCGGCCTACACGGGCGGCTGACCGGGCCGTCAGCCCGCCGCGTCCGAACCCCGGCCGCGGCGCGGGTCACCGCTGGCGGCCAGCGCCGCCACCAGATCCTCGCGGGCCCGGGCCACCCGGGAGCGGATCGTCCCCACCGGACAGTCGCAGACCTCGGCCGCCTCCGCGTACGAGAGCCCGAGCAGCTGGGTGGCCACGAAGGCCTCCCGCCGCTCGGCGCTCAGCGCCCCCAGCAGGTCGCGCAGGGCCAGATCGTCCTCGAAGCGCGGCCGGTCGGCGCCGAGCGCCGCGTCGGCCGCGCCCTGCCAGTCCTCGACCCGGGCGATCCGCGGCCGGACCACCGCGGCCCGCACGTGGTCGACGGCGACCCGGCGCGCGATGGTGTAGAGCCAGGTGCGGGCGCTGGACCGGCCGGCGAAACCGGGCAGGCTGCGCAGCGCCCGCAGGTACGTCTCCTGGGTCAGGTCGTCGAGCTCCTCGGGCCCGGCGAGGTGCTGCAGGAAGCGCCGCAGCTGCCGCTGGGTGGCCCGGACGAACGCCGCCGCCGCATCCCGATCACCCCGGCCCGCGGCGAGCGCCCATCCGGTCACCTGCTCGTCGGTCACTTCCCCGCGGTGCTCTGACCCGAGCGGCGGTACGCGAGCAGCCCGAGCACCAGCGCGGCCAGCCCCAGCACGATGCCGATGATGCCGGCCCAGGTCCCGTTGCCGTCCGCGGCCTCGCCCGCCGCCGAGACGGTCGGAGCGGTGCTGGTGGTGGCCGCAGCCGGCGCGTCGGCCGCCGCGGCCGCGGTGAGCTTGAGGACGGGCGCGGGCTTCTCCGGCTCGGTGCCGTCGGTGGTCGGCTCGTCGATCCAGCGCACGACGTTGCCGTCCGAGTACGTCTGCAGCGCCTTGAACACCACCTGCGGCACCTGCGGCAGCGGGCCGAGCGAGACGTCGAACTCCTGGAACTGGCCCGGCTTGATCGCCGCGTCCCCGGTGGCGGTCCAGGTGATCTTCGTGACCGCCTCGTTGATCTGGGTGCCGTGCGCCTCGATCGGCTTGGCCAGCTTCGACTTCACCGGCGCCATGGTCCAGCCGGCCACCGGCTTGAGCGACACCGACGCGAACGGCGTGTCGGCCGGCAGGTTGACCTCGACCTTGGTGGTGCTCGCGGTGTCGCTCTCGTTCGGCACCCGGAAGGTGACCTTGGCGTAACCACCCTGCACGGCGGTGTTCGCGTTGACCGTGACGTGCGCGGACGCGGGCACAGCGAGGGCGAGGGTGAGCGCGGTGACCATCCCGGCCACCGCGGCCGAGCGCTTCAACAGCGACATCAGAAACCTTCCGTCGGACCCGGCCGGGGCGCCGGGCACGGTCATTGGTCGGTGACCGTCCCGGGAAAGTTCCCGGCGTTTCGCGAGCCTCCGGCTGATGGTGCGGTGACCACGAACATTCACCGGGTCAGCGACTCACCGAGACGCGTCCGCCAGTAGTAAGTGCCGAGGGCTCAGGTTCACCGCGTCGATGTCGGACCGATGCCGGCCAGGAGGGCGTTCACGCCGGCGAGGAACTGCTCGCGGTCGTCGTGTTCCTCCAGGCCGTCCGCCATCCGCCGGGCGAACGGGAATGCCTTGCCGTCGAGCCCTTCCCATTGCGCCGCCACTGCCCGTAGGAAGGGCGCGCGTTCGAGGTCCGGCGGCAGGAGCCGGGCCGCCGCGGCGGACTGCCCGGCGGAACCCAGGACGAAGGTCACGAACGCGGACGCCGCATGAAACTGCTGGTGCTCTTGTACACCGAGGGCGTCCAGGCGGCTGCCGATGGCCTCGAACAGCCGGACGACCGCGAACTGCCACGGCTGGCGCACGAGTTGGGTGCCGACCCAGGGGTGCGCGGCGATCGCGTCGAACACGTTGAGGGCGAGTCCGCGAATGGCCGCGCGAGGCTCATCGGGGAGCCGGTCCTCGTCGAGGGCGTCGGTGATGACCTCGACCGTCGTCGCGTCGAGCAGCGCTTCCTTGTTCGCGACGTAGTGGTACATCGCGCCGAATCCGGTGCCCAGGCGGCCGGCGAGGAGGCGGAAGGTCAGCGCGTCCTCCCCGCCCGCGTCGAGGATCTCGATCGCCGCCTGCACGAGGCGCTCCCTGGACAGCGCGTCGGTTCGGCGTGGTCTCCCGTTGGGCACGGCACTCATCTTGACATAGTTGGAACGGCGATCCAAACTTGGCTTTGGAACGCTGATCCAATCGCGTGAACAGCTACTTCAAGGAGGACTACTCATGGTCGAGACCACCAAGCCGGGCGTGCTGCTCAAGATGCGCGCACGAACCGGGGAAGGCGACGAACTCGCGAAGTTCATCACCGATCTGCACTACGTCGAGGACGCCGACGGCCCCGTGGACTGGTTGGTCGCCCGCGACGACCAAGAGCCCGAAGTCCTTTGGATCACCGAGTTCTACCGCGACCAGTCCTCGTTCGACCGCCACTACGCCGCATCGAACGAGGAGATCGAGAAGCGCCACGACCGCGTCATCGAACTGCTCGCCGAGCCGCCGACGCGGGTCCTGGTGCACCCGGTCGCGTCCAGCAGCTGAGATCGCCGACAGGCGACCAGCCCGGCGCGCACTGACCTCAGACGCCCGGCAGGCGGACGTCCACGCGCAGGCCCGGCGGCGGGGACGCGCCCTGCAGCACCACCGTGCCGCGGTGCCGGCGGACCAGTTCCCGGACGATGGCCAGGCCCAGACCCGAGCCGCCCGCGTCGCGGGCCCGCGCGTCGTCGAGCCGGGTGAAGCGGTCGAAGACCCGCTCCCGGTCGGCCGCCGGGATGCCCGGGCCGTCGTCCGAGAACGAGATCAACTGGTACGCGCCGTCGGCCGTCACCGTGAGCCGTACCGACGACGCGGCGTGCCGGACGGCGTTGTCCAGCAGGTTCGCCACCACCCGGCCGAGCGCGTCGCGGTCGCCGCGGGTGCGCAGCGGCACCGCCGGGCGTTCGTACTCCACCGCCGGGTAGCGGGCCGCGACCTCGCCCAGCAGCTGGCCCAGCTCGACGGTCTCCATCCGCCGCTCCTCGACCCGGGTGCTGCCGTCGTCGGCCCGGGCCAGCAGCAGCAGGTCGTCGACCAGCCGGCTGAGTCTGTCCACATCGGTCAGCAGGTCGTCGGCCAGGGCCGGCCAGTCGGTGGTGTCCGGCAGCCGCTGCGCGACCTCCAGCTCGGTGCGCATGTTGGTCAGCGGGCTGCGCAGCTCGTGGGCGGCGTCCGCGACGAAGGCCCGCTGCCGTCCCCGGGCCGCGTCCAGGCGGTGCAGCATGCCGTTGAGGGTGACCGCCAGCCGGTGGATCTCGTCGTGCGAGTCGGGCACCGGGAGCCGGTCGGAGCGGGCGCCGCCGGTGATCTCCTCGGCGCCGGCCCGCAACGCCTCGACCGGGCGCAGCGTCGCGCCGACGACCCGCCAGGCCACCAGCGCGAGCAGCGCCACCAGCGCCGGGAACGTGAGCAGCAGCGTGGTGCGCAGCAGGTGCAGGCCCTGGGTGAGGTCCGCGGTGGGCCGCGCGACCAGCACCCGGACCCGGTCGTCGGCGGGCCCGGCCAGCACCATGACCACCCGGACCCGGCCCTCGAAGCCGATCCGGTCACCCCGGATGAACGTGCCCTCCCGGTCGCCCAGCGCGTCCATCTCGTCCGGGTACAGGATCGGCACCAGCCGGTCGGCGCCGGTGGACACGGAACGGACCCGGTCCTGGGCGTCGACGATCTGCACCCGTACGCCCGGAGCAGCCGGCAGCGGATCGCTCAGCGTGTCCTCGTCGACCAGCTCGGCCACCGCCGTGGCGGTGTCGAGCGCCTCCTCGTTGGCGGTGCGCAGCAGCGCGTAGTTCATCGTCGCGACCAGCACCACACCGCCGCCGGCCAGGCCGACGAAGAGCACCACCACCGACACCAGCAGCAGCCGCGCCCGCAGGCTCAGCCGGCGCAGCCAGGCCATGCTCAGGACCCGTCGACGGCGGCCAGCCGGTAGCCCGCGCCGCGGACCGTCTCCAGCCGCTCCCGGCCGATCTTGCGGCGCAGGTAACCGACGTAGACCTCGACCGCGTTGGCGGCGGTGTCCAGCGCGGCGTCCCAGACGTGGTCGAGCAGCTCGGTCTTGGAGACCACCTCGCCGGGGCGGCGCAGCAGGTATTCCAGCAGGGCGAACTCGCGGGCGGTCAGCACCACCTCGGCCCCGGCCACGGTGACCTTGCGCTGCGCCGGGTCCAGCTCCAGGTCGCCGTGGCGCAGCACCGCCGGGCGTTCCGGGGTGCCCCGCCGCAGCAGCGCCCGCAACCGGGCCAGCAGCACCACGTACGAGAAGGGCTTGGTCAGGTAGTCGTCGGCACCGCAGTCCAGCCCGTCGGCCTGGTCGTACTCGCCGTCCTTGGCCGAGAGCATCAGCACCGGCAGCCACTTCTGCTCGGCGCGCAGCTGCCGCACCACCCGGTAGCCGGACAGCCGCGGCAGCATGACGTCGAGGATCATCGCGTCATAGTCACCGTGGCGGGCCAGCTCCAGCCCGTCCTGACCGTCCCCGGTCACGTCCACCGCGAACCCCTCGGCCTGCAGACCACGCTGCAGGGCAGCCGCGAGCCGCGCCTCGTCCTCCACCACCAGCAACCGCACCCCACTACCTTGGCATGGGTGGGCCAACCCCTAGGGGATGTTCTCAGCGGCGTCACAGCCGGTACGGCGCAGGATGGCTCCAGACAACGGGAGGTGCTCATCGTGAGTGTGTTCAGGTCAAGGCCCGCGCTGCGCTGGCTGGTTCCGGCAGCAGCAGCGGTCGTCGTCATCGGAGGCGGCGCCGCAGCGGGCACGATCGTCGCCAGCGCTGACCCCTCGCTGCCGGAGCGCAGCGCGGCTCAGCTGCTGGTCGACGTGCAGAACGCGAAGGTTGACGGCTTCTCCGGCACGGTCGTGCAGACGGCCGACCTGGGTCTGCCGTCGCTGCCCGGCGTCACCAGCGGAGCCGGCAGCTCGGAGATCATGAAGCTGGTCGCAGGCAGCAACACCGCGCGGGTCTGGTACGCCGGCGAGGACAAGGCGCGCCTCGCCCTCATGGGCACGCTCGGCGAGACCGACGTGATCCGCAACGGTTCCGACGTGTGGATGTGGCGCAGCGCCGACAGCTCGGCGACGCACCTCAAGCTGCCGGCGGACAAGGCCGGCAAGTCGGGCAAGCCCCGGGCGCTGCCGACGGATCTGCCGTCGACACCGCAGGAGGCCGCCGACGCCGCGCTCGCCGCGATCGACCCGACCACGGCGGTCACCACGACCGGCGCGGCCAAGGTCGCCGGCCGGGACGCGTACGAGCTGGTCCTCACCCCGCGCGACACCGCCTCGCTGGTGGGCCAGGTGCGCCTGGCCATCGACGCGGAGAAGCACATCCCGCTGGGCGTGGACGTGTACGCCAAAAGCGCCAACGACCCGGCCGTACGGGTGGCGTTCCAGCAGGTCAGCTTCGAGGTGCCGGACGCCGAGCAGTTCACCTTCAACCCGCCGCCGGGCACCAAGGTGACCGAGCCCAGCGAGGCCGACATCGCCAAGGAGCGCGAGAAGGCGATCACGCCGGAGGTGGAGAAGGCGCACAAGGAGGCCACCGAGGGCACCAAGGTCGTCGGCAAGGGCTGGACGTCCGTGCTGGTGGCCAAGCTGCCGAAGGGTGACGACGCCAAGGCCAAGGACGGCGCGGCGGGCGCGGCCGGGCAACTGGACGCGATCATCGGGACGCTGCCCAAGACCAGCGGCACCTGGGGCAGCGGGCACCTGCTCACCAGCGCCCTGTTCAGCGCGCTGATCACCGACGACGGCCGGATCCTGGTCGGCGCGGTGGCCCCGGAGAAGCTGTATGAGGCAGCCGGAAAGTGACTGACCTCGCGGTCGCCACACAGGGGCTGACCAAGCGGTTCGGCAGCCAGGTCGCGGTGGACACCGTCGACCTGGCTGTCCCCCGCGGTTCGGTCTACGGCTTCCTCGGCCCGAACGGCTCGGGCAAGACCACCACGATCCGGATGCTGCTGGGACTGATCGGTCCCACCGCCGGGCAGCACGAGCTGCTCGGCGCGGCGATGCCGGAGCACGCCGCCGACGTGCTCCCCCGCGTCGGCGCGCTGGTCGAGGGCCCCGGCTTCCACCCGTACCTGTCCGGGCGGGACAACCTGCGCCGGGTGGACGCGGCCGATCGCAGCGCCGAGGCCCGGACGTCGGACGCCCGGATCGCCGCGGCCCTGGACCGGGTGGGCCTGGGCGCGGCGGCCGGCAAGCGTTACCGCACCTACTCGCTCGGCATGAAGCAGCGGCTGGCCATCGCGGCCGCCCTGCTGGTGCCGCGGGAGCTGCTCATCCTCGACGAACCGACGAACGGCCTGGACCCGCAGGGCACCCGCGAGGTCCGCACGCTGGTCGGGGCGCTCGCCGCGGAGGGCGCGACGGTGCTGCTCAGCACTCATCTGCTCGCCGAGGTGGAGCAGGTCTGCACCCACGTCGGGGTCATGCACCGCGGCAAGCTGGTCGCCCAGGAACCGCTGGCGCAGCTGCGCTCGGACGCGGCGCCACGGGCCCGGGTGCTGACCGACCAGCCGGCCCAGGCCGCCCGGGTGCTGCGCACACTGGGCCTGACCGAGGTCGCCGAGACGGCGGCCGAGGCCACCGGCCAGCTCGGCGCGATCGCGCCGGAGAAGGTGGTGGCCGCGCTGGTGCACGACGGGGTGGCGGTACGCGGCTTCGCGGCCGAGTCGCCCAGCCTCGAGGACGTGTTCGTCTCCCTGACCGGAAGAGGCTTCGATGTCAGCGGTTGAGGTGTCCGGGGTCCCCGCGACCCCGGTACGCCGGGTCTCGGCCCGGTTCCTGCTCTCCGAGCTGCGCCTGATCGCGGTGCGCCGGCGTAACCAGGTCGGCCTGGCCGCGCTGGCCGCCGTACCGGTCGTGCTGGCCGTGGCCATGAAGGTCGCCGCGCCGGACACCTCGGACCGCCCCGGCGGCGGCCCGGACTTCTTCGCCCAGATCACCGGCAACGGCTTCTTCGTGGCGCTGGCCGCGCTCGGCGTCGAGCTGGGCCTGTTCCTGCCGATCGCCATCGCGATGCTGGCCGGGGACGCGGTGGCCGGCGAGGCCAACCAGGGCACGCTGCGTTACCTGCTGACCGTGCCGGTGGGCCGGACCCGCCTGCTGGCCGTCAAGTACGCCGGCATCGTCGCCGGCGCGTTCCTGGCGCCGCTGGTGGTGGCGATCTCGGGTCTGGTGATCGGGCTGATCCTGTTCGGCGGCGGGGACGTCACGCTGCTGTCGGGCACCCAGGTCGGCTTCGGCGAGGCGCTGGTGCGACTGCTCGGCGTCTGCCTGTTCCTCGGGGTGTGTCTGTCGGCTCTGGGCGCCATGGGACTGTTCCTGTCCACGCTCACCGAGCAGCCGATGGGCGCCACCATCGCACTGACCATGCTGACCGTGGCCAGCTTCGTGCTCCAGCAGATCCCGCAGCTGGACTGGCTGCATCCGTACCTGCTGACCCGGCACTGGCAGGACTTCGGCGAGCTGCTGCGCGACCCGGTGTCCTTCGACGCGCTGACGCCCGGGCTGCTGTCGGCCGGGGCCTACATCCTGGTGTTCCTGTCGGCCGCGTGGGCCCGCTTCGCCGGCCGCGACATCACCAGCTGATTCACGCGGACCGGCGGGCGGCCCCGGCACTGTCCACGACGACGGCCCGGCCGTACCGGTCGGTGAGCGCGGCGGCGACGTCGGCCGGGACGTCACCCTCGACACAGACAGCGCCCGCCACCGGATCCACCCGAAGTGTGTAGCCGGCCGCCCGCAGCAGGTCGGCACTCACCCCGGCCCGGACGCTCTCCAGCTCGGCGAAGGTGGTCGGGCAGGCGACGACGCGGTGCCGGCGGCCGGCCAGGGCCGGGCGGATGGCCGAGACCGCGGCGACCGGATCCACACCGGCGGCGACCGCGACGACCACGGTCCCGTCCGGGTCGGCGCCGAGCCCGACGAAGCGGCGGCGGTCGGCGGCGATCCGGCCGTCGAGGTCGGCGGCCGGGCGGCCCGCGACCGAGACCTGGATCGTGCTGCCCCGCCGCACCGCCGACCCGGCGGCGGGATGGACCGCCACCACCGTGCCGGGCGCCTGCCGGGCCCGGGGGCGGTAGCTCAGGATCGGTACCACGCCGGCGTCACCGGCCAGTTTGCCGACCCGGGCGACATCACGGCCGACCAGATCGGGAACGGTCGCCGTCGCGGCCGCGGTGTCGACCCGGTCACCTCCTCGGCGGGGCCGGCGCGTCGCGGTGGCGAGCAGGATCACCGGACCGAGCAGGATCACGGCGTTCAGCAGGGCGGACATCGGGCGGGCGCGGCGGACGGACATGGTGGGCCTCCGGATCGCACGAGGGCAGTCCGCGCTTGGACGTGTCGGCGCGGGAGCCCGGTTCCCGCCCGGGCCGCGGACGGCACATCCAGCGGTTACGCGGCCCCTGCCCGGGCCAGGCCGATGGCTATGCGGCTTCGTCGCGGGCCAGCTCGGCGTGGTAGGCGGCGGTGAGCCGGGACAGCACCGACTCGGTGCCGGCCGGGCGGGGCACGCCCAGGTGCAGCTCGCGCAGCTCGGCCATGAAGTCGTCCCAGAGTGCCGGGCCGCCGCGTTCCAGCAGCTCGGCCCGGATGGCGAGCTCGCGGGTGACCGGCAGGTGCCGGCGGCCCCAGGCGCCGAGGTGGGCGAGCACCGGCACGAGCTGGATGGCCGGCTCGGTCAGGCTGAGCAGGATGCGCTGCTTGTGGCGGGGATCGGGCGCCGAGGTCAGCATGCCGAGCGCGGTCAGCCGTTGGAGGCGGTCGGCCAGGATGTTGGACGCGATGCCCTCCTCGCTCTCGGTCAGCAGAGCCCGGAAGTGCCGGCGGTTGCCGAACATCATGTCCCGGATGATCAGCAGCGACCACTTGTCGCCGAGGACCTCGAGGGACAGGTTGATCGGGCACCCGGACCGGTGTTCCTCGGTCATCGTCGGCTCCTCGCCAGTGCTGAGACCCCGTGCAGTCGGACATCGCCGTACCGGTTGCACTCTACAACCGGTATCCGGTACGGTCCAAACCGATTGCAGACAACAACCGGTTTGGAGAGGACGACCATGGCTTACGTGACCTCCGACCCCGCCGTCTCCGCGGACGGCTTCGTGGCCGGGCCCCGGCAGAGCCGGCAGGACCCCCTCGGCGAGGGCGGCGAGCAGCTGCACCGCTGGATGTTCGACACCCCGGACGAGAACACCGCCGAGCTGGAGGCGATCACGGCCGCCGACGCGTTCATCATGGGGCGCAACATGTTCGCCCCCGGGCGCGGCGACTGGGATCCGGAGTGGCGCGGCTGGTGGGGTGAGGACCCGCCGTACCACAAGCCGGTCTTCGTCCTGACCCATCACCCGCGCGCCGACCTGGTGATGCAGGGCGGCACCACGTTCTCCTTCGTCACCGGCGGCATCCAGGAGGCTTTCGCCCGGGCTCGCGAGGCCTCCGGCGACGGACGGATCTCGGTGGCCGGTGGCGCCTCGACGATCAACCAGGCCCTCGCCGCCGGCCTCCTCGACGAGCTGCGCCTGCACATCGCTCCGGTGATGCTGGGTGGGGGCGAGCGGCTCTTCGACGGGATCCCGCCGGTGCGCCTGGAGCAGCTCTCCGGCCGGTCGGCGTCGCTGGTCACCCACCTCACCTACCGGGTGCTGCCTCCGGCCTGAGCCAGCACCTCGTCCATCACCTCGGCGAAGCGGCGCGGCTGCTCCAGGAACGCCCGGTGGCCACCGGAGGGCACCACGGTCAGCCGCTTGCCGGGCGCCCGCAGTGCCTCGTACCAGGGGGTGAAGAGTTCGGCGAGGCCCCGCATCTCGTGGGCGCCCTGTACGAAATAGACGGGCACCTCCAGCCGGGGCACGTCGCGGCGCAGATCCACGCTCTGCATACGGGGGTAGAGCGCGTTCCAGGTGTCCAGCACGGCGTTGACGGTGTGCGCCTTCTGCAACACGGTGTACTCCGAGGCGTCGACGCCGTCGAAGGGATCATCCGCCCCGGGGGCGTTGCCCGAGTGGTCGTAGTCGTAGACCTGGCTCGCGTAGAGCATGATCGGCTCGTACGAGTAGACGTCCCGGTACGGCGGCGGGCCGAGTGCGGTCAGCGTACGGACGAGGCCGTCGCGGCCCGCGGCTCGCGCCCAGGCCAGGATGTCGGCGTAGAAGATCTTGTCGCTGGCGGGCAGATCGACGGCCTGCCCGGCGCCGATGTACGCCCGGTACAGCTCGGGCCGCCGCTGCACCGCCAGCACGCCCAGGATCGAGCCGCCGGAGTGCCCGAGCAGGAAGATCTTCTCCTGGTGGAACCGGCGGCGCAGCGCCTCGGTGACGGCGATGACGTCCGCGACCGCACTGTCCAGCGTCACCGTCGCGGCCGGATCCAGCGCGGGGTACGACGAGCCTCCGCCGCGCCGGTCCAGCGTCACCACCACGAACCGCTTCTCCAGCTCGGCCAGGTGACGCCGGGCCGCGCCCAGCTCGGAGCCACCCGGCGCGCCGGGCACGAAGAGCAACACGGGTGCTGACCGGTCGACCCCCCGGATCAGCACGCCGAGCCGGTGACCGCCCGCGTCGATCCGGGTCAGCTCGGCGATGCTCCGCTCCCCCGCGATCCCCGGCGTCCGGGCCGGTACGGCCACCGCCACCGTCACGACCACCAGCACCGCGCTCAGCACTCCCGTCGCTACACGCCGCAGAAAAGGCCTGCTGCCGCGCCGCGCGTACACGGCACCGAGCACCATCGGCAGCACCGTCATCAACGCGTGCAGCCCTCGTCCGGTGACCAGCGCGATGAAGCCGAACGCGCTGGCGTGCGGCGCGTCGACCGACGGCCCGTCCACGCGCAGCCGCAGCAACTCCACCATGGCAACGAAGGCCGCCGGCGCGATCAGCAGCGACCACCGTGACCGGCCCAGCCGGCCGACCGCCACCCCCACGACGATGCTGAGCCCCACCGACCACAGCGCCTGCACGCCCGTCAACGGGCCGCGCGGCATCCACCACCCGGCGACGATCCCCCAGCCCGCCGCCGCACCGATCCACCCCGCTCGTCTGACCATGGCGTGAGCCTGACCGGGGCCGGCTGTCCGGCGCATCGGCCCTCGGATCCGGTACGCACCCATACTTCGGTAGGGGTCGCGGGTGACTTCGGACAGTGCCCCCGCACGGCGCCGGATCGTAGGCTCGGCCCATGGCCGGCCTGGTGTTCTCGTTGCTCGTGCCCGACCCGGCGGGCGGTCGCCGGTCGGTGGTCCGCGACCGGCTGGCCGACGCCGTCGCGGTGACCGTGGCGCTGGCGTACGGGTCGCTGATGGTGCCGCTCGGGGACGCCACCCGCGAGGGTGCGCCGCTGCCGTGGCTCGCCGACGTCGCGCTCGGCGTGCTGTGCTGCGCCACGTTGCTGCTGCGCCGGCGCCGGCCGGTCGGCCTGACCATCGCCCTGCTGCTCGTGAGCACGGTGTCGGTGATGGCGACCGGCGCTGTCATCGTCGCGCTGTTCACCGTGGCGATCCACCGGCGGGGCCCGGTGGCGCTGGCGCTGGGCGTCGCGTACGTCGCGGTGGTGCCGGTGTACTTCGTGCTGCACGACAGCCCGGAGTTCCCGGTGTGGGTGGACCTGCTGGTCCGCGGGGTCACCACGGCGGGGGCGCTGGGGTGGGGGATGTTCGTGCGGGCGTACCGGCGGCTGACCGGGTCGCTGCGGGAGCACGCCGCCCGCCTCGAGGCCGAGCAGCACCTGCGGGAGGACCAGGCCCGGCTGACCGAGCGGGCCCGCATCGCGCGGGAGATGCACGACGTGCTGGCCCACCGGATGTCGCTGGTCAGCCTGCACGCCGGGGCCCTGGAGGTACGCACCGACGCACGGCCGGAGGAGGTGGCGATCGCGGCGGGCGCGATCCGGGCCAGCGCCCACGAAGCCCTGGAGGAGCTGCGCGGGGTCATCGGGGTGCTGCGCGAGGGCGCGACGGGCCGCCCGGAGCCGCCGCAACCGGGGCTGGCCGACCTGCCCGCGCTCCTCGACAGCGCGCGGGCGATGGGCACGCCGGTGCACTACACCTGCGCGGTGCCGCAGATGCCGGTGGTGCTCGGGCGCACGGCCTACCGCATCGTGCAGGAGGGGCTCACGAACGCGCGCAAGCACGCGCCCGGGGCGGTCGTCCGGGTGCGGCTCGACGGCGAACCCGGTGCCGAGCTGCTGATCCGGATCGCCAACCCGGATCCGACGCCGGCTGCCCGGCCCGGCGTGCCGGGAGCGGGGATGGGCCTGATCGGCGTCGGCGAACGGGTGGCGCTGGCCGGCGGCCACGTCCGGTACGGCCCGCAGGGCGACGAATTCGTCCTGGAAGCGCGACTGCCATGGCCGGCCTGAACCGCATCGGCGCCCACTGCCCAGCTGGGTCGGCCGGGTCAGCTGGGTCGCCGGAGTCGGTGAGGTCCGCCGGCGGCGGCCCGGCGGCGATCGGCGCTCGCGGCGCCGGGAGGCGATCGTGACGGCGGACGGCGCCCGGACGCGGCCGATCCGGCTGGCCATCGTGGATGATGATCCGCTGGTCCGGGCCGGTTTGCGCATCCTGCTCGGCGGATCGCCGGACATCGAGGTCGTCGCCGAGGCCGGTGACGGCGCCCAGGCCTCGGCCATGGCCGACGCGCACTGGCCCGACGTGGTGCTGATGGACATCCGGATGCCGGAGGTGGACGGGTTGATCGCCACCCGCCGGCTGCGTTCGCGGCCGGCGCCGCCGCATGTCATCGTGCTGACCACGTTCCATGCCGATGAGCATGTGCTGGACGCGTTGCGGGCCGGGGCCAGCGGTTTTCTGCTCAAGGACACTCCGCCGCGCGACATCATCGACGCGGTCCGGGCGGTGGCGGGCGGCTCGGCCAGCCTGTCGCCGGCGGTGATCCGGCAGCTGATCGATCACGTCGCCGACCCGGCCGCCGGGCCGCGGCGGGACCGGGCCCGGCAGCGGCTGGCCGCGCTGACCGGGCGGGAACGGGCCGTGGCGCTGGCGCTGGGCCGGGGCTGGTCGAACGCGGAGATCGGCACCGAGCTGGGGATGAGCCTGCCGACGGTGAAGGGCCACGTGTCGCGGCTGCTGGCCAAGCTCGACCTGAACAACCGGGTCCAGGTGGCGCTGCTGGTCCACGACGCGGAACTGCTCTAGCGGGCGGTCTCCGTCCGGTATCGCGCGGCCCATTCCTCGTTGAGCCGGTCGGCCTGGCGGCGGTGCCGCGGCTGGATGGGACCGCCCGCTTCCGGGTCGAGGTCCAGGAAGGAGAGCACGCCGCGGGTGGTGCCGGTGAGGTCGGCGGTGAGCTGCTCATAGGTGATCTCGTACGGCGTGACGCCGTACCGGGTGAACCAGGCCCGCCAGGCGGCGTTGTGCTCGGCCACGGTGTCCAGCAGCCTGGTGATGCCGGCCCCGTCGTAGTGCGGCTCGTCCGCGGTGGCGCCCGGGTCGCCGGCCCTCCAGGTGCGGGTCTGCTCCGCGCGCAGCCAGGACACCGCCTGGGCCAGCTCGTCCTCGCGCCGCAGGTACACGAAGCGGACCGGTCCGAACGTGGCTTCCAGCACCGCCAGGTCGCGGCCCTCGGCGGACGGCGCCAGCTCGGCCACCAGATGGTCGAGGGTGCCCCACATCAACTTGGCGCCGAAGACGCCGTTGGGCGTCGTTCCGGCCACGAGGGCGGCCCGCACGAAGGCCCGATAGTCGAACGCCGGGTCGGCCGGGCCGGGAATCCTCCACCGGTCCGCCCACAGCTGCCCGTCCGGCTGCCGGAAATACGACTCGGGGGTGCCGGCCAGCCCGGTCGACCCCAGCAGGCCGAGGAGCAGGGAACTGCCGGTACGCGGCGTCGCGCAGACGAAGTAGGACTCGGCCATCCCCCTAGCCAAGCCGTCGGTGACCCGCGCGACAACCGAAATAAAGTTCTAGAACTCTTCGTGAAGCTATGACACACTCGGCCGAGAGTTATAGAACTTTGGAGGCACACCGTGACCGTGGTCATGCGCGAACCCAGCACCGGCGGGCGCTTCGGCGAGTACGGCGGCAGATACGTCCCCGAGTCGCTGATCCCCGCCTGCCTCGCCCTGGAGCAGGCCTTCCGTGACGCCTGGGCCGACCCGGCGTTCCGGCAGGAGCTCGACGGCTACCGCCGCACCTACGCCGGGCGTCCCACCGCACTCACGGCCGCCCGCAACCTGTCCGCCGAGCTGGGCATCACCCTGCTGCTCAAGCGCGAGGACCTCGCCCACACCGGCTCCCACAAGATCAACAATGTGCTCGGGCAGGCGCTGCTGGCCCGGCGGATGGGCAAGACCCGGCTGATCGCCGAGACCGGGGCCGGCCAGCACGGCGTCGCCACGGCCACCGCGGCCGCGCTGTTCGGGCTGCGCGCCACGGTCTACATGGGTGAACGCGACATCGAGCGCCAGGCCCTCAACGTCTTCCGGATGCACCTGCTCGGTGCCGAGGTCGTCCCGGTGACCAGCGGCAGCCGCACCCTCAAGGACGCCACCAACGAGGCGATGCGCAGCTGGGTCTCGGCCGTCGAGGACACCCACTTCTGCCTCGGGTCGGTCGCCGGGCCGCACCCGTACCCGTGGATGGTCCGGGAATTCCAGCGGGTGATCGGCGAGGAGGCCCGCGGGCAGGTCGCGGCCGAGCTCAGCACCGGCCTCCCGGACGTGGTGGTGGCCTGCGTGGGCGGCGGCTCCAACGCGGCCGGCACCTTCGCGGGCTTCGTCGACACGACCGCCCGGCTGGTCGGCGTGGAGGCAGCCGGCGGGGCGGCGGTGTCCGGCGGTGAGCCGGGGGTGCTGCACGGCTCCCGGTCGCTGGTGCTGCAGGACCGGCACGGGCAGGTCGCCGAGGCGCACTCGATCGCCGCCGGCCTGGACTACCCCGGCGTCGGTCCGGAGCACGCGCAGCTCGGCGGGCTGGGCCGGGCCCGGTACGTGACGGTGACCGACGACGAGGTGCTGGTCGCGGTCCGCCGCCTCGCCGAACGCGAGGGCATCATCTGCGCGCTCGAATCGGCGCACGCGGTGGCCTGGGTGCTGCGCGCGGCCGGTACGGCGGAACTGCCGACCGGCTCGACGGTGCTGCTGACCCTCTCGGGCCGCGGCGACAAGGACATGGCTCAGCTGATGGAGGGACTGCGATGACGACCACGCTCAGCGCCGCGCTGACGGTCACCGGACGACCGCTGCTCGTGCCCTATGTGACCGGTGGCATCACCGCGGACTGGACCGAGCTGCTCCGGGCCTGCCAGGACGGCGGGGCGGACGCCATCGAGGTGGGGCTGCCGTTCTCCGACCCGATGCTCGACGGGCCGACCATCCAGGAGGCCTCCGACCGGGCCCTGGCCCGCGGCGCCACGGTGGAGTCGATCCTCGCGGACCTCGCCGCCACGCCGCTGCGGGTGCCGATCGTCGTCATGACGTACGCGAACATCGTCCTGCGGATCGGCCTGCCCGCGCTGGCCGCCGCCGGGGTCCGCGGGCTGATCGTGCCGGACCTGCCGCTGGAGGAGTCGGCGGCCACCGAGGCCGCCGCGGCGGCCACCGGGATCGACCTGGTGCTGCTGGCCGCCCCGTCGACCCCGGACGACCGGCTGCGGGAGATCTGCCGGCGCAGCCGGGGCTTCGTGTACGCGATCAGCGTCATGGGCACCACCGGCGAACGCGCCCAGCTGGCCGGCTCGGCGGCGACCCTGGCCGCCCGGCTGAAAGCGGTCACCGACCTGCCGGTCCTGATCGGCTTCGGCGTGTCCACCCCGGCGCAGGCGGCCGAGGCGGGACGCGCCGGGGACGGCGCTGTGATCGCGTCCGTGCTGATGCGTAGGGTTCTCGACGGAGCCACGGCGGCCCAGCTCGCCGCCGACGTCGCCGCCTACCGCACCGCACTCGACCTGGGGGTGTCTCCTGGAACGCCGCACGCCGAAATATCAGGTCATCGCGGCTGACCTGACCGCGAAGATCCGCGGTGGCGAGCTGCCGCCCGGCTCGGCGCTGCCGCCGCAGAAGGAGCTCAGCGCCGCGTACGGGGTCACGCTCGTGACGCTGCGGCAGGCGCTGCGGCAGCTGGAGGACGACGGCCTGCTCTCCCAGCAGCCGGGGCGGGGCACGTTCGTCGCGTCGCCGAAGGCCACCTACCGGCTGGACTCGCTGCGCGGACTGGCCGAGGATCTGCGGGCCCAGGGCCGTACGGTCAGCACCGAGATCCTCGGCCAGGGCATGCACCGCCCGCCGGCCTGGGTCGCGGCGCACCTGGGCCCGGGCCGGGTCCTGCGGCTCGAACGTCTGCGCCTGCTGGCCGGGCGGCCGGCGGTGCACCAGCTGTCCTGGGTGCGCCCGCCGGTCGGCACCGAGCTGCGCACCGCCGACCTCAGCGACACCTCCCTGTACGCGGCGATCGCCGAGCACGGCGTGGTCGTGCACCGCGCCTCGGAGGTGCTGCGCCCAGAGGTGCTCACGGCGCCCGTGGCCGAGCTGCTGCGCCGGCCCGAGGGCACGCCGGTGTTCGTCTCGGACCGGGTCACCTACGGCCTGGACGAGCAGCCGGTCGTGGTGGACCGGGCGACGATCCTGGGCTCGGTGATGGAGGTCCGCACCGAACGCGCGGCGACCGGCCTGTCGGTGCAGTGGACGTCGTCGTCCTGACGACGCTACCGGCCGGCTGACGGCCGGCGGGCCACCAGGTACGCCTGCGCCACCTGCTCGACCAGGCCGGGGTGCTCGGCGGGCTCGCGCACCGTCCGCAGCACCGGCTCCAGCCCGGCCCCGGCCAGCAGGGCGGCGACGGCTTCCGGACGGCGGCGGTAAAAGGTGATGTCCTTGTTCACCCGGATCTCGTCGCCGGTCTGGAACGTCACGATGACCGGCGCGCCGGGGGTCAGCACGCGGTGGAACTCCCGGAACACCGTCGGCAGCGCCTCGTCCGGCAGGTTGACGATCGAGTACCAGGCCACCAGCCCGGCCAGGGACGCGTCGGGCATCGGCAGATCCGTCATGGAACCGACCCGGAACGGGATCTCCGGATGGTCGCGGCGGGCGACGGCGACCATCCCCGGGGAGAGGTCGATGCCGCTGATGTCCAGGCCGAGGCCGTGCAGGAACGCGGTGGTGGCGCCCGGACCCGAGCCGACCTCGACGACCGGGCCCGGCGCGGCACTGACGAGCTCCGCGAAGCCGGCCAGCAGAGCGCGATCCCAGATCTTGGCGGCCAGCTCGCCGCGGAACTGCTCGGTGTACCAGTCGGCGACCGCGTCCCAGCCGGAACGGGTCTCGGTGAGGAAGGCGGGCTCGCGCAGGCGCTCGCGGACGGCGTCGAGGTGGCGCTGCTCGACGCCGATCTCGCGCAGATAGTTCTCGACGCCGCCGTACGCCTGCTCGGCGTGGGCCAGAGTGTTGATCATCGTGGCGGCCGGGCAGTCCGCGGAGCGCGCGTAGTCCTCGGCCACCACCTCCGGTCCGGCCCCGGCGACGGTCAGGGCCAGGGCGACCAGGGTGCCGGTCCGGTCCCGGCCGCCGTGGCAGTGCACGAGCACACCGCCCGGGGGCGCCTCGGCGATCGCCCGGAAGGCGGCGGCCACCCGCTCCTTGTTGTGGTCCAGCAATGGCCCGTAGGAGTCGGCCGGATACTCGTAGTCGGTCACGTCCATGAGCATCGACACGTGCGTGTAGATCGGGTCACCGGCGAACGGGCTGGGCTGCGCGGCGAGCTCCGCGGGCCGGCGCAGATCCACGATCCGTGACACCCCGGCGGCCCGGACCGTGGCGACGTCGTCCGGCGTCATCGCGGCGTGGTGGTCGGAGCGCAGCAGCGCCCCGTCACGGATCCGGCCGCCGTCGAGGGTGGGCAGTCCGCCCAGGTCGCGGGCATTGCGGCAGGCGGGCCAGTCGAGGATCACCGGGCGGGCTCCGTTTCGGGGGCGAGGCGGTCGAGAAGACCACCCAACAGGGCGGCCTCGCGCGCGGTCAACAGCGAGCTGCCGATCGGATGACACCGGCGCGGCGCTCTTTACAATGAAAACCGTTGCCAACAAGATGGACCTGGCTGCCGGCGCCCCGCCGGTACGCCGTCCGCTGTTGGAAGGATCCGCATGTCTCTTGCCGTCTCCCCCGATCTGCTCTCCGCCGCCGAGCGCGGCGAGGTCCCGGACGCGGAGTTCGTCGACTGTGTCCGCACGTCCCTGCCGTACGCGTGGGAGGTGGTCAGCAAGGTCATGACCGACCTGAACACCACCGGCGGCGAGTTCGCCGACCACGAGATCCCGCCGCCGTCCGAGCAGCAGCGCGGCGAGCTGCTGCGCGCCCTGGCCAGCGACGCCATCCGCGGCGGGCTGGAGCGGCACTTCGGTGCCAAGCTGGCCTTCCAGAACTGCCACCGGGTGGCGGCGTTCCGCCTCGGCGCGGTGGGCGGCGACCGCTACCGGGCGTTCGTCTCCCCGCGCGGCCAGCTGCTCAACCAGTCGCCGGAACTGCGCAACTGCTGAGCACCGGCCGGTCGAGGGCGGCGGGCTCCGGCCCGCCGTCCTCAGGCGCGCCGGGCGTGCCGCCCCGCGGAAATGGGCGTGGCCGGGCCGGGGTCCGCCACCAGGGCGGCGAGCGCGGTCGTGATCGGGACCGAGGCGACCAGGCCGATCGTGCCGACCGCGCTGCGCAGGATCTCCTGGGCCAGGTACTCGCTGGTCAGCAGGTCGGTGACGGGTTCGCTGGACGCGGTGATCAGCAACAGCAGGGGCAGCGAGGCCCCCGCGTAGGCCAGCACGATCGTGTTGACCGCCGACGCCACGTGCGCGCGACCGACCCGGATCGCCGCGCGGTACAGCTCCCAGCGGCTCGTCGCGCCGGGGCTCATCTCGGCCACCGTGACCGCCTGGGTGACCGTCACGTCGTCCAGCACGCCCAGGGCACCGATCACGATCCCGGCCAGCAGCAGCCCGCGCAGGTCCAGGCCGGCCCGGGTGACGGCCAGGGCCGCGCTGTCGTCGCTGCCCAGCCCGCTCAGCTGCATCAGCGAGGTGAACACCGCGCCCAGCACCCCGGTGAGCACCAGGCTGGCCAGCGTGCCGGCCACCGCGACCGAGGTGTGCACGTTGACGCCGTGGGTCAGATACAGCGCCGCGAACATGATCGCCGAGGCGCCCACCACGGCGATGAGCAGCGGTGGCGAGCCCTCGAGGATGGCCGGGATCACGAACAGCAGCAGCAGCGCGAAGCTCACCGCCAGGCCGGCCAGCGACGTCAGCCCCCGCCGCCGCCCGAACGCCAGGATCACCGCCACGGCCACCGCGACCAGCCAGATCATCGGGGCCGAGCGCTGCCGGTCCACCACCGAGTACGCCCGCCCGCCGGGAACCGCCTCGGGGAAGTAGAGCAGGACCACGCCGTCGCCGACGTGCAGGGCGCGCGTACCCGGGCCCTGGGGAAGATCCACGGCCTGGTCTGTCCCCGCGCCGCGGCCCTCGGTCACGCGGACCGTGGCGGAACCACAGCGCTGCTGCTGCGCACCTGCCGGGCAGGCCTGCTCGGCCACAGCGGTGACCGTGCCCAGGGCCCGCTCGCCACCGCCGGCAGCGGCTTCGGTGCGTACGTCGCCCGGCCACAGCAGGATCAGCGCGACCAGAGTGGCCAGCGCGGCCGGCACCAGCACCGCGGCGACGATCCGCCGGGTACGCCGGGACGCGGCCGGCGCAGTGCCGTGGCTGTGATCGTGGCTCATCGCGTCGACCCGGGACGCGGCGGCAGGGGCTGGTCGTCGTTCCACGTCTCGCGCAGCTCGCGTTTCGTCTCCTGCCACCAGCGGGCGAGCTCGCCGCCCCAGTCGCGGAAGTCACGGCCCAGGGCCTTCAGCGCGTGCCGGAAACCCGGGTCGTCCAGCCGAGCACCGAGCAGCTCGGCCAGGCCCAGGCCCCACAGCACCGGTACCGCCGCGACGGCGAGCACCACCGTCCACCAGCGGCCCGTCACGGCGTACCCGAGCAGAAGCGCGACCATGACGCCCAGCGTCACCATCGCGGCCCGGGTGGCCCGGCGCAGCAGTGAGGGCACCAGCCGCAGGCAGCGCCACGGCAACCGGCCCGCCGGGATCAGCACCCGCAGGGCGAAGCCGGCCACGACCACCGCGAACAGGGCGGCCAGGATGCGGCTGCCGAGGGCCGCCGGCGGCCACCCCGTCGCCGCCAGGGCGCCGGCCCCGACCAGCAGGATCGCGGCGGCGAACCAGCGGCGCAGCGCGCTGAGCAGGCTGCGGATCGGCCAGGTCATCGAGATGACGTCCGGGCGGGCCGGATTCTCCCGGGCCACGTCGTGCAGGGCGCGCATCGAACGGCCCACCCGCAACCGTTCGGCGTCGAGCATCGCGAGCAGCCAGCGGCCGTAGGCGTTGGCCGGATCGATCGCCAGCGCCGCCCGGGCCGCCTCCTCGGCCGCGTCCCGGCCGCCCGCGCCGCGTTCCACGTCGGCCACGGTCAGCAGCCCCTCGACCGACCGCGGATCCAGCGCCAGACCCTGCCGGGCACAGGCGCGGGCCTCGGCGAAGCGGCGGCCCGCGGCCAGCGAGCGGGCCAGCACCAGGTGCCCGGAGGGCTCGTCCGGGGCCAGCCGGACCGCCTCCCCCGCCGCGGCGATCGCGTCCCGGTCGCGGATCAGCGCGATCAGGGACTCGGCGCGTTCGGCGTGCGCGTCGGCCAGCCGCGGGTCGGCGGCCGCGGCCGCGTCGCAGGCCGCCAGCGCGGCCGCGTAGTCGCGCTGCTGGCGCAGCACATAACCGAGCAGAGTGAGCAGATCGGCGTCGGCGGGCGCGGCGGCCAGCGCCGTGCGGAGCCGGGCCTCGGCGTCCGCGTGCCGGCCGACCTGGGCGAGCTGCCGGGCCTGCCGGTACGCGTCGTCGCCGCTCACAGCAGCTTGCGCTTCCGGAGGTACGCGGCCAGGTCGTCGTACTCGCCGCCGGCGTTGCCGAACATGACCACGCTGCGGGCCGTGGCGAACCAGGCGTCGGTGGACGGGCGCACCTCCCGGACGGCGGCCGTCATGTCCGGCTGCGAGATCATCCGCACCTCGCCGGTGGCGATGGCGTCGCGCATCGCGAACTCCGCGGCGGTCTCGCACACGTGCGCGAGGTCAGCACCGGAGAAGTGCTCGGTGGTGGCCGCCAGCGCGCGCAGGTCGATGCCCGCGACCGGCCGCTCGCGCAGGTGGTACTCGAGGATGGCCGCCCGGGCGGTCGCGTCCGGCGGCAGCACCAGGACTGTGCGGTCGAGGCGGCCGGGCCGGCGCAGCGCGGCGTCGATGTCCCAGGGGGCGTTGGTCGCGGCGAGCACGAACACGCCCTCGTTGCCGCCGCCGACCCCGTCCAGCTCGGTGAGCAACTGGTTGACCAGGGTCCGCATCGCCGAGGAGCTGAGCTGGCTGCGCTTGTGGCCGAGCGCGTCGATCTCGTCGAGGAACAGCACGCAGGGCGCGTGCGAGCGGGCCGCCTCGAACAGGTCGTGCAGGTTGCGCTCCGAGCTGCCGACCCACATCTGCAGCACGTCGACGATCGACAGGGAGACGAACGCGGCGCCCATCTCCCCCGCGACGGCCCGGGCCAGGAACGTCTTGCCGCAACCGGGTGGCCCGTACAGCAGCAGGCCGCCGCGCAGGCTCTTGCCGAACAGCGTGCGCAGCCGCGGGTTGCGCAGCGGTCCGAGGAAGGCCAGCTCGAGGCGCTGCTTCACCTCCGCCATGCCGCCCACGTCGGCGAGGGTGACCGTGGCCCGCTCGACGTCGAACGCGCGATCGCCGGCACCGGCCGGCGGGAACCTCGGTGGGACGACGCCCTCGAACTCGCCCTCCAGGGCGTCCCAGTCGACGCCTGGAGAGGGCTCGGCTGCCGTCGCCTCACCCGGAAGAGCGTTCGCCATCACCCGCCGGGCCGCCTCGTTCGCGGGGTCCCGGGCCAGCACCTGGGCGGCGTGCCCGATCGCCTCGCCGGCCCTCCCCGCCCCGACCAGCAGCTCGGCCAGGTGCAGCCGGAGCGCGACGTCGTCGGGCCGGGCAGCGACGGCCGCCGTCAGGCTGTCGATCAGGGCGTCGCTCATGAGAGGCGATTATGCCCGGCTTCCCCGTGCGCCCTCGTCAGCGGTCGAGCAGACGCTCCAGCCCGTCCAGGATGCGCTCCAGCCCGAAGCGGAACGACCGCTCCGGGTCGCCCACCGCGTTGTACTCCAGCCCGGCGGCCTGCCCGACCCGGCCCGAGATCGGGTACGCCTCACCGGGCATCACCCGTTCCAGGACCGGTGCGTTGACCGCCCACCACTCGGCGTCGGAGATGCCGGACTGCTCGGTGGTGCGCCGGGTGTCGATGGAGGACCGCGCCGCCCCGGCCGTGAAGCTGCCCAGCATCGTGATCACCTGGTCCATCTCCAGGTCGGTGAAGCCGGCGCCCTCGATGGCGGCGAGCTGCCACTCGTAACGGCCCGAGACGTTCGGACCGATCCACGGCCGGCTGTTCTCCACCTGCAGCAGCCAGGGATGCCGGTGGAACTCGTCCCAGATCTGCTGCGCGACCCCGGTGATCCGCTGCCGGAGCGGGCCCTCGTGCGGGGGTAGCGGCTGCTCGCCGGCCACCTCGTCGATCATCAGACCGATCAGCTCGGAACGGCCGGGGACATAGGTGTAGATCGACATCAGCTTGAGCCCGAGCCGGTCGGCGACCTTGCGCATCGAGAACGCCGGCAGCCCCTCCTCGTCGGCCACCGCGATCGCCGCGCGCACCACCTCGTCCACGCTCACCCGCTGCCGGGGTCCGCGGGTGCCCTGCGGGGTCCCGAGCGTGCGCCGCCACAGCAGGCTGAGCGTGCGGTCGATGTCCTGATCCATGTGCGCAGATTACCCCGTGGGGTGTACGGTGTTGCCGGCAAGATTTCCGTAAGGCATACGGAGTTAGGAGCCACCGTGACCGACCACGCCCTCACGGCCGACGGACTACGCAAGAGATACGGCGATCTGCAGGCTCTGGACGGCTTCGACCTGAGCGTTCCGCCCGGCGTCATCCACGGGCTGCTCGGCCCGAACGGCGCCGGCAAGACCACCGCGGTGAAGGCCCTGGCGACCCTCATCCGTACCGACGGCGGCAGCGCGCGCGTCGCCGGCTTCGACGTCCGCACCCAGGCCCGCGAGGTCCGGCGGCGGATCGGCCTGGTCGGGCAGAACGCCGCCGTGGACGAGGTCCTCGGCGGCCGGCAGAACCTGGTGATGTTCGGCCGGCTCTTCGGTCTCACCACGGCCCGCGCCCGGGCCCGCGCCGACGAACTGCTCGAGACCTTCGGGCTCACCGACGCGGCGGACCGGGCGGTCTCGACCTACAGCGGCGGGATGCGCCGCCGGCTCGACCTGGCCGCCGGCTTCATCCTCACCCCGGCGGTGCTGTTCCTGGACGAGCCCACCACCGGCCTGGATCCCCGGGCCCGCAACGAGGTCTGGGAGAGCGTCCGGCAGATCGCCGCGCGCGGCACCACGGTCCTGCTCACCACGCAGTACCTCGACGAGGCCGACCAGCTGGCGGCCCGGATCTCCGTGATGAACCACGGCAAGGTGGTCGCCACCGGCACGCCGGACGAGCTCAAGCGCCAGGTCGGCGGCGACCGGGTGACCGTCACCGTGCCGCGGTCGGAGTCGCTGGAACCGGTGGCGCAGCGGCTGGCGGCCGTCCTCGGCGAGTCCGCCGTCACCGACGCGGAGACGCACCGGGTCACCTTCGAGGTCGGGGCCGGGGTGGTCGCGCTGGCCGACATCGTCCGTGCCCTCGATCAGCTGGGCATCGCCCCGGAGGACCTGGTGCTGCGCCGGCCGACCCTCGACGAGGTCTTCCTCACCCTGACCGACAAGGAGGTGGCGCGATGACGACGCTGCGAGCCGGCTGGGTCATCACCCAGCGCGACCTGGCCCACTGGGTACGCCAGCCGTGGGCGCCGCTCTTCGGCCTGCTCTTCTCGATCATGCTGCTGCTGGTCTTCGGCTTCCTCTTCGGCGGCGCGATCACGGTGCCCGGCGGCGGCGACTACATCAGCTTCCTGCTGCCCGGCATGCTCGCGCTGAGCATGATGTTCGGCGTCGAGAGCACGGCCACCGCGATGGCCAACGACGCCCGTAAAGGCATCACCGACCGGTTCCGCTCGATGCCGATCGGCAGTGCGTCGGTGGCTCTGGGCCGGGTCGGCGCCGACCTGGCCAACTCGGCGGTCGAGCTGCTCGTGCTGATCCTCGGCGGCCTGCTCATCGGCTGGCAGATCTCCGCCGGCGCGGCGTCCGCCGCGGCTGCCGTGCTGCTCCTGCTCCTGCTCCGGTTCGCCATGCTGTGGATCGGCATCTTCGTGGGCCTGAGCTTCCGCGGCGAGGGCGCCACGATGGCCGTGCAGGTGCTGGTCTGGCCGATCGGCTTCCTGTCCACCGCGATCGTGTCCGCCGAGACGATGCCGGGCTGGCTGGGCGCGATCGCCGCCTGGAACCCGTTGTCCGCGACCGCGTCGGCCGCGCGGGAGCTCTTCGGCAATCCGACCGGGATCACCGAGGGACCGCTGGCCGGCGGGGCGGTGTGGCTCGCGGTCGGCTGGCCGCTGCTGCTCACCGCGATCTTCCTGCCGCTGTCGGCGCGCGCCTACCGCCGGCTGCGCGACTGAGCCGGACCGGCCGGACCGTGGTGTGTCCCGCGGTCCGGCCGGGCCGGCCCCGGTCAGGGCAGGATCGCGTCGACGTAACCGCCGTCGACGCGCAGCGCGCCGCCGGTGGTCGCCGAGGCCTGCGCGGAGCTCAGGTAGACCACCATGTTGGCGATCTCCTCGGGCTCGATCAGGCGCTGCAGCAGCGACTGCGGCCGGTGCAAGCGCATGAACTCGCGCTGCGCCTCGTCCCAGGGCAGGTCTCGGTCCACGAGCTGATAGACGAACTCCTCGACGCCGGCGGTGTGGGTGGGCCCGGCGATCACGCTGTTCACCGTCACGCCGCTGCCGGCCGCCTCCTTGGCGAAGCCGCGGGAGACCGCCAGCAGCGCGGTCTTGGTCATGCCGTAGTGGATCATCTCGGCCGGCGTCACCACCGCGGAGTCGCTCGCGATGTACTGGATCCGGCCCCAGCCGCGCTCGCGCATACCCGGCAGGTACGCCCGGGTCAGCCGGACCGCCGCCAGCACGTTGACCTCGAAGTACTGCCGCCACTCGGCGTCGGTGATCTCCAACGCCGGCCGGGCGCCGAAGATGCCGAGGTTGTTGATGAGGATGTCGGCCTCCGGCACCGCCTCCAGCAGCGCGGCGACACCGTCGTCAGTGGTCAGATCGGCCGGGGCGGCGACGAAGTCACCGTCGCTCGGGAGCACGGCGAGCACCTTGTCCCGGTCCCGGCCGTTGATCGCCACCCGGGCGCCGGCGGCGGCCAGGCCGGTGGCGATCGCAAGGCCGATGCCCTGGGTCGAGCCGGTGACGAGAGCAGTCCTGCCGCTGAGATCGAGTCGCATGCCCCCACTCTTCCCCGTGCCGGCGCCGCGACGCGCGACCCGCACTACGGTGAGGGCGAGATCACCGGGCCACGGAAGAAGGCGCGGATGTCGGCGGCCAGCTCGACCGGCACCTCCAGCGCCGCGAAGTGCCCGCCGCGCGGCAGCTCCGTCCAGTGCCGGATGTCGAAGAGGCGCTCGGCCAGCGGGCGCACGCTCAGCACGATGTCGTGCGGCAGGACAGCCACACCCATCGGCACCTGGCAGGGCGGGCCGGAGCCGCTCTCCTTGGCCAGCCGGGCCGACGAGCCCGCCGTCCGGGTGAACCAGTAGATCGACACGTCGGTGAGCAGGACGTCGTCGCTGATGGTGGAGGCCGGGTCGACCCACTCGGTGAACTTCTCGGCGATCCAGGCGAGCTGGCCGACGGGCGAGTCGGTCAGCGCGTACGAGATGGTCTGCGGCCGGGTCGCCTGCAGCACCTGATAGCCGGGCCGGTTCGCGGCGAACGCCGCGGTCCGCTCGGCCCGGTCACGATCCGCACCGGTCAGGCCGGTCGCCGGGCCGGGCGTGGGCAGATAGTTGACGTGTACGCCGACGACCCGGTCCGGAACGGCGGCGCCGAGCGCGCGGGCGACGCCGGAGCCCCAGTCGCCCCCGTGCGCGCCGAACCGCGGATAGCCGAGCCGGGTCATCAGCTCGGCCAGGGCCCGGGCGATGCGGTGCAGGTCCCAGCCGCGTTCCCCGGTCGGCCCGGAGAAGCCGAAGCCGGGCAGCGAGGGCACGACCAGGTGGAAGTGCTCGGACAGCAGGCCGGTCAGGGCCCGGAACTCCAGCACCGAGCCCGGCCAGCCGTGCAGGAGCAGCAGCGGCAACGCGTCCGGGTCGGCCGAGCGGACGTGCAGGAAGTGGACGCGCTGGCCGTCGATCTCGGTGCGGAACTGCGGGGACTCGTTCAGCTCGGCCTCGTGCCGCCGCCAGTCGTATCCGTGGCGCCAGTGGTCGGCGAGTTCGCGTACGCGGGCCAGCGGGATGCCGTAGTCCCAGCCGGCATCCGGCAGCTCCTCGGGCCAGCGGGTGCGGTCGAGGCGGTCGGCCAGGTCGTCGAGGTCGGCCTGCGGGACGTCGATCCGGTACGGCACGATATCGTTCATACGAATAACGTTAGTCCGCCTAACGTTAGTCGAGCAAATGTTAGAGTCGGCACATGGAGCACCTTCCCAGCTGGCTGCTGACCCAGACCGCCGCCCACGCCGGGCGCCTGGTCACCGAGCGATTCGCCGAGGTCGGCGCCCGCGGCTACCACTACCGGCTGCTGGAGACCCTGCTCGACGGGCCGGCCAGCCAGGCCGAGCTGGGCCGGCGCACCCGCATCCACCTCAGCGACATGGTCGCTGTGCTCAACGAGCTGACCGCGGACGGCTACGTCGAGCGCAGCCCGGACCCGGCCGACAAGCGCCGCAACGTCGTGACGATCACCGACCGCGGCCAGGCACGCGCCCGCGAGCTGGCGGCACGGGCCGAGGCCATCCAGGACGAACTGCTCGCACCACTGACCGCCGCCGAGCGCGCCGAGCTGGTGCGGCTGCTGAGCCTGCTCAGAGGCGCGGCGCCAGCTTGAGCGCCACCCGCAGCGCCTGACCGGGCCGGCCGGAGCCGCCCTGGGCGTCCCAGACCTCGGAGAGCACCGCCTGCACGAACCCCCAGGCGACCACCCGGTCGACGGGCATGCCGAGGCCGTCGGCGAACTGCTCCACCCGGGCCGGCAGCAGCTCCAGCACCGGCTCGTCACCGCCGAACGGGTTGTAGAGCACCGCCCCGACCTCGTAGCCGGGATCACCGAGGACGCCGTGCGGGTCGATCGCCAGCCACGGCTCCCGGGCCGCGGCCAGCACGTTCTCGTGGTGCAGATCCCCGTGCAGGACCACCCGCCGCGAGGCCGAGGCGCACAAGTCGGCCAGGAGCGCCCGGGCCTGCTCGACCAGGCGCCGCGGCAACGGGTCGTCGCCGGGAAACCGGGCCAGATGCGCGTCGAACGCCGCGACGCGGGAGGACAGCTCCTCCAGCACCAGCCCCTCCGGCGCCGGCCGGTGCAGACGCCGCATCATGTCGACGAGCACGGCCGTGGCCTGCTCGTCGTGCTCGCGGACCAGGGCCCGCAGCGTCCCGCCGGGCTCGGCCCGCTCCAGCAGCAGCGCGCCCCGGTTGTCATCGCGGGCCAGCACCTCGACCGCGGCCCGGCCGCCGAAGAAGCCGAGCGTGTCGGCCTCCAGCGCGACGTGGCCGGCGGCGGCCAGGCCGAGCTTGAGCACGGCCGGCGACCCGTCGGCCCGCCGCGCCGGCGCGACATAGTTGAAACTCAACGGGTACGGCGCCCCGACTGCGAGCCCCCACTCCCGGGCGACGTCCTCGACGAGAACGGGCAGCCGCGCGAGCCAGCGCCGGCCGTCGTCGCCCCAGTTGCCGGTGACGTTGCGAACGAAAGCGCCGGGAAACATGCCCCCAGTCTCGCAGGATGATGATCGACCACATCGGCCTCAGTGCGGCAGGAGCGGCACCCGAGCCAACACGAGATTCGTGGTCTCCGGCCCGAAGGCGTGAGTGATGCGCCCGAGCAGCAAAGATCGGCGGCGCTCTCCGTCCGCGTCGACATATGTCAACGCCAGCAGCGTCAGCATCTGATCATCGATGTCACCACGGGATCGGTCGAGGGTGACCAGGGCCTGCTTGGCGGGCCGAACACCCCACCACCACGTCGTTGCCACGCCGATGATGACGCCACCGAGACCGACCAGTATCACCGCAGCAGGAGACATCTTCCGACCGTAGCCAACTCTGGCCGCGGAAAGGAGAGCTCGATGTCGGTCAATGCAGCGCCGCCGAGGCTCCGGAGTCCCACCGGTCTGTCGGAACGGCACGTTCGACAGACCGGTGGAAAACCGAAAACCGGCCGAGAACTCCGAGTGCGGGCCTCAGCCGGTCGGGCGGCGGATGCCGGTGATGGCTCCGCTGCGATCGATCGACGCCATGCGGACGTGGTCGCCCGTGTGTGGCGCGTGCACCATCGTGTTGCCGCCGACATAGATGCCGACGTGGTGCACCGGGCTGCCGTAGAAGATCAGGTCGCCCGGTTGCAGCTGGCTGCGGCTCACCGCGCGGCCCGCATGGATCTGGTCACCGGTGAAGTGCTCGAGATGCACCCCGGCCACCGCCCAGGCCACCTTGGTCAGGCCGGAGCAGTCGTAGCCGCCCGGCCCCTCCGCACCGAAGATGTAGGGCTTGCCGATGAGGTCGCACGCCTTCTGCGCCGCCCGGCCGCCCTTGTCGTCGGTGTAGTCGACCGGGCACGGGCCGGTCTTGAACGCGCCGTCGGAGACGCCGGCCGCGCCGTACGCCCTGATCCGCAGCTTCTGCAGCTCGTCGACCTTCTTCTGGATGTCCTTCTTCTGCTGTGCCAGCGCCTTGTCGCGCGCCGCCACGGCTTTGGTCAGGGTGTCCAGGTCGCGCTTGTCGCCCGCGAGCTGGTCGCGCAGCTTCGCGGCGCCCGAGACCGACTCACGCTGGTGCCGGCTGATCTGGTCGAGGAACGTGAGCTTCTCGGTCAGACCGGTCGGCGAGCCACTGACGACCATGGCCTTCATGGCGCTGGGCGAGCCCTGCATGTAGGCCTGTCCCGCCATGTTGCCCACCTGCGACATGGCCAGGTCGACCTCCAGCTCCAGCGGTGCGAGCCGTTTGTCGATCTTCCGGAGCTGGGCCTGGTTCTTGAGCAGCTGGTTGTGCACGTTGTTGTACTGCTCGATGACCGGTTCCAGCTTGTTCCACTGCTCGTCGATCTGCTTTTCGATGCTCGACGGGGACGGTGTCGCATTCGCCACCCCGGGAGTGAGAAGAATCCCGACCGCGGCGACGGCGCAGGCGATGCTGCGCAGAATTGCGGCGCTGCGCGCCTCAATCCGTTTCACGTAGGTGCAGTGTCCTTTCTTCCCTCGGCCGCCGACCGGGTTAGCTGACGGGTGCGGGCGGGAAGCGCGCCCGGCCACCGTGCTGCTGGTGGCTTAACCCCAGAACTCCTGGGTCCCCGGTTCGTCTCGCGACGATTAGGCGGTGGCCCGTCAGTTCGCCCGGGTTGGGACGAGGGGGGACTGCCGAGCCGGGCATTACCGTACTCCCGATCAACGACGAATTGAACCCGGCGGTATCAGGACACACTGCGCCGACCATTGCTTGACGCAGCGTAAGAAAAGTAGCCGTCAAAGCGGCCAGGCGGAGAGCGCCCGGTCCAGCCACGGCAATACCAGAATCACTGTGGGTAACACCAGCAGACCGACCGCGCCGGTGGCCGCGGCCAGGCTCAGGCCCACGGTGACCGGGCGCGGATCACTGACATTCAGCCGGTCGAGCCGGCGCCGGCGCTCCGCCGCCGCGCTGCCGAGCTCCGCCGGGGCGTCCGGGCTGACCGCGTCGCTGAGCAGCGCCAACGCCGTGCGCAGCGGCGTCGCGCCGCAGCGCCGCCGGGCCGCGTCGTCGGCGACCATCTCGAGCAGCAGGTGTACGGCGTCGAGCGGCGCCCGGCTGCGCAGTGGCCGCGGCACCGCCCGGTAGAACGCGGTGAACGACTCCATGACCACGTCGTGCCGGTGCCGCAGGTGGGTCTGCTCGTGCGCGATCACCGCGGCGACCTGCTCGGCGTCGAGCACCCGCAGCGCACCGTCGCTGAGCACCACGCGCGGCGAACGGCCCGGCAGGCAGTATGCGAACGGCAGCGGCCCGTCCAGCACCCGCAGCCCGGCGGGCACCTCGGCCGGCAGCTCACCGTGGCGCTCGGCGCTGTCCAGCAGGTCGACCAGCAGCCGGTGCCGGGACCGGCGGGCCCGGGACCGGATGCTCACCCGGACGAGCGACACCAGCAGCCGCACGATGATCACCGTGGCGACGGCCAGCGCGAAGATCAGCGCGGCCGCACCCACCGGACGGTCGGAGCCCAGCTCACTGACCAGCTCCTGCGATCCGGCCAGGACCACGCCGAGCGCGCACAGGACCCCCGTGAGGGTGATGCTCTGCCAGAGCGCGACGGCTGCCGCGGGCGCCCGGTCGGGCCAGCGCGCGCCGGCCAGGATGCCCGGCACCACGAGCGACAGGGTCAGCCCGAGCGCACCGAGCAGCAACGCGGTCACAGCGTCAGGCCCGGTCCTTGCGTGCCGCCTCGATGGCCGCGGTCAGGGCCGACGGGTCGATCCGGCCGACGAAGTGGGCCAGGGCCGCGTCCCGCACGCCGTCGGGCGCCGCGCTGAGGGCGTCGAGCATCAGGGCGGCGGTCATCTCCTCGCGCGACTGCGCGGGGGCATAGCGGTACGCCCGGTCGGCGCGCTGCTGGGTGACGACACCCTTCTTGGCCAGCCGGTCCAGCACGGTCATCACGGTCGTGTACGCCAGCTCGCGGTCGCCGCTCAGCCGTTCGTGCACCTGGCGCACGGTCAGCGGCTCGCCGGCGTTCCACAACTGCGTCATGACCTCACGTTCGAGGTCTCCCAAAGCCATGTGACCCACTCTACTGCACAGTGTCGTACTACGAGGCGTAGTATCTACTACGGAACGTCGTAGAGGGGGCCATCCGTGGACGTGCTCGAGCTGACCCGGCTGCAGTTCGCGGTCGTGACGATCTACCACTATTTCTTCGTGCCGCTGTCGATCAGCCTGGCCGGCACCGCCGCGGGCCTGCAGCTCGCGTGGCTGCGCACCGGCCAGGACCGCTACCGGCAGCTCACCAAGCTCGTCGGCAAGCTGCTCATCGTCACCTTCGCGGTCGGCGTGGTCACCGGGCTGGTGCAGGAGTTCCAGTTCGGCCTGGGCTGGAGCAACTTCGCCCGCTTCTACGGCGACGTGTTCGGCCCGACGCTGGCGATCGAGGGCATGCTCGCCTTCTTCCTGGAGGCGACGTTCCTCGCGCTCTGGTACTTCGGCTGGGACCGGCTCCCGCGCAAGCTGCACGCCGCCACCATCGTCATCGTCGCGGCCGGCACCGTGATGTCCGCGTTCATCATCCTGGCCGCCAACTCGTTCATGCAGAACCCGGTCGCGTACTCGCTGGACCCGGTGACCGGGCGGGCCCACCTCGACGACTTCGGCGCGCTGCTGCTCAACAAGGTCAACCTGGCCGCGTTCCCGCACACGCTGGCCGGCGCGGTCATGGCCGGCGGGTCGCTGCTCCTGGCCATCGGCGTGTGGCGGCTGCGGGCCGGGGGCGAGGCGGCATTCCGTACGCTGTCCCGGCTCGGCGCCTGGCTGACGCTGACCGGGGGCGCCCTCACCGCCCTGACCGGCGACCACCTCGGCAAGGTCATCACCGAGGTGCAGCCGATGAAGATGGCCGCCGCCGAGGCCCTGTACGCGACCACCACCGGCGCACCCTTCTCGGTCTTCGCCATCGGCGGCCCGGACGGCGGCGAGCCGTTCTTCAGCCTGGAGATCCCTCGCCTGCTGTCCATCCTGGCCAAGGGCGGCCCCGGCGCGACCGTGCAGGGCATCGACGACCTCCAGGCCCAGTACGCCGCCCAGTTCGGCCCGGGCAGCTACATCCCGATGATCCCGGTGGCGTTCTGGACGTTCCGGCTGATGATCGGCATCGGCATGCTGGCGGCGGCCGTCGCGGCGTACTACCTGTGGAGCACCCGGCGCGACCGGCAGGCGCACCGGCTGCTGCTCCGCTTCCTGCCGCTGATCCCGATCCTGCCCGCCGCGGCCAACACGTTCGGCTGGATCTTCACCGAGACCGCCCGCCAGCCCTGGCTCGCGTTCGGCATCTCCCGGGTCGCCGACGGCATCTCCCCCGGCCTGACCCGCGGCGAGGTGCTCGTCTCCCTGATCGGCTTCGCCGTCGTCTACGGCATCCTCGCCGTCGTCTGGCTGCGACTGGTCCGCCACCTGTCCCGGCAACCGCTCGAAGCCGCCGCGCCCGCCGCACCCGCCGGTGAGCCGGCCCCCGAGCGCGAACCGGTCCCGGTCTACTGAGGAATCGCCATGATCACAGTCTGGTTCGCGCTCGTCGTGCTCTGCTGGGTGCTGTTCTTCGTCCTCGAGGGCTTCGACTTCGGCGTCGGCCTGCTCTCCCCGGTCGTCGGCCGCGACGACCACGAGCGGGGAGCCGTCGTCCGCACCGTCGGCCCCTTCTGGGACGGCAACGAGGTCTGGCTGGTCGCCGCGATCGGCGTGACCTTCGCGGCCTTCCCCGACTGGTACGCCGCCCTGCTCTCCGGCCTCTACCTGCCGATGGTGGCGCTGTTGCTGCTGCTCGCCGTCCGCGGGGTGGCCCTGGAGTTCCGCGGCAAGGGCGACGGGCCCAGCTGGCGCCGCCGCTGCGACGTGGCCCTGGCGGCCAGCTCGGCCGGCATCGTGCTGCTCTGGGGAGCGGTGCTGGGCGTGCTCACCCACGGCCTGGCCCTCGGCCCGGACGGCCAGGTCACCGGCACGGGCCTGAGCCGCAGCACCGCGGCCCTGCTGAGCTGGCCGGCCCTGACCGGGGCGGGCGCGGCCCTGTTCGCCGCCCTGCTGATCGGGGCGATGTTCCTGACCCTGCGCACGACCGGTCCGGTGCACCTGCGGGCCCGCAGGCTCGGCGTCACGCTGGCCACGGGCGGCACCGCCGTGCTGGCCGCGATCGGCTTCGCCACCGAGTCGCGGTCGGCGCTGGCCGCGGCTGCCCTCTGCCTGGGCATCGCCATGCTGGCCCGCAACGGCCAGGAAGCCCTCGCCTTCGGCGGTACGGCGCTGAGCATCGCCGGCGCCGTCGTGACCGTCTTCACCGTGCACGGCGACGTCGTGCTGCGCAGCACGCTGGACCCGGCCTGGTCGCTGACCATGACGGGCGCGGCGGCCACCGACTCGGCACTGCGGCTGATCAGCGTCGTCGGCGTGGTCGTGCTCCCCGGCGTCCTGGTCTACCAAGCGTTCTCCTACTGGGTGTTCCGGCGCCGGGTGGCCAGCGAGCGGGTGCCGTCATGAGCCGGGGACCCCTCGACCCCCGGTTGCTGCGGCACGCTCGCTCCAGCCGTACCGGAATCGGGATCGCGGCCCTGCTCGGCGCCGGCCAGGCGGCCGCGACGGTCGCCGTCGCCGTCGCCCTGGCCCGGATCGTCACCGGCCACGACGCGCTGGCCCTGCTGGCCGCGGCCTTCGTGCTGCGGGCCGCGCTGACCTGGGCGGAGCAGGTGGTGGCTCAGCGTACGGCGGCCGCGGTCACCGACGAACTGCGCCGCTCGGCGCTCGCGGCGGCGCTGGACCACGGTCCCGCCTGGGTGGCCCGCTTCGGCGGCAACCGGCTCACCGCCGTGCTGGGCAGCGGCCTGGACTCGCTGCGGCCGTGGTTCTCCGGCTACCTGCCCGCGCTGGTCCTGGGCGTGGCGCTGCCGCCGCTGGTCATCGTCGCGATGGCCCTCACCGACCTGACGTCGGCGCTGATCGCCCTGGTCACGCTGCCGCTGATCCCGGTGCTGGGCGCGCTGATCGGCTGGGCGACCCGCGAGCGGGCCCAACGGGCCTGGGAGGCCGACGCCCGGCTGGCGGGCCACTTCCTGGACGTCGTACGCGGGCTGGCGACCCTGCGGGTGTACGGCCGCGCCGACCGCCAGACCACCGTGGTCCGCGACATGACCGACCGGCACCGCACGGCGACCCTGCGGGTGCTGCGGGTGGCGTTCCTGTCCTCGACGGCGCTGGACCTGGTGGCCACGCTGTCCGTCGGGCTGATCGCCGTCGAGGCCGGACTCCGCGTGGCCGCCGGCGACCTCACCCTGGGCCCGGCGCTGCTGGTCATCCTCCTCGCGCCCGAGGTGTACCGGCCGCTGCGCGAGATGGCGGCCCGCTACCACGCGAGCGCCGACGCCTCGGCGGTCATCGCGGACGCCGACGAGATCCTCGCACCGTCCGACGCCGATCCGGCCTTCCTGCCGACCGGTGCGGTCCTGGCCGCGTCCCACGGCGGACGCTTCGGTGCGGGCGGCGAACGACCGGCCGTGTACGCCGCCCGGCTGCGGGTGCGGCACCCCGGGTCCACCGTGGACGCGCTCAGCCTCTACGCGCTGGCCGTCCGCGAGGGGGAACTGGTCGCCCTGCGCGGACCGTCAGGTGCCGGCAAGACCACGGCGCTGCGGGTGCTGGCCGGGCTGCAACCGGCGGTCACGGGACGGGTCGAGCTCAGCGGTCCCGGCCTGCTGTACCTGCCCCAACGCCCGACGCTGCCGCACGTCCGCACGGTCGCCGACGTGTTCCCCGGATCCGGCCCGGACGCGGTGCGCGAGGCTCTGCGCACGGTGGGGCTGGACACCGAGGTGGAACCGGCGACGGTGCTGGGCGAGCACGGGGCCGGGGTGTCGGCGGGCCAGCGGCAGCGGCTGGCGCTGGCGGCCCTGCTGCGGGCGGCCGGGCACGCACCGGCGGTGCTGCTGCTCGACGAACCGACCGCGCACCTCGACGCGGAAGCCGAACGGCTGGTGATCGAGCGGCTGCGGGCGACCGCTGATCAGGGGTGCGCGGTGCTGGTGGTCGCGCACCGGCCCGGGCTGCTGGCCGCGGCCGACCGGATCATCGACGTCGCTCCCCCGGCGCCCGACGTCTCGCCGGGCCCAGGGCCGAGCCCGCATCACGCGGACGACCGGGCTGTTCCGGCGGCGTCCGGCTTCACCGCCTGGCCGCCGCCGGGCCCGGCAGAGCCGGACTCCGCCTCGGCAACGCCGTCACCCAGCATGCCCGCCGCGCGTAAGGAACTGGACCGGCGGGAGGTGGCCGCGGCTACCTGGGGCCAGGCCGGCGCGACCGACCCACCGGCTGTCGTTCCCGCTCCAGCGGCCGCGCCGGGCGCCGTACTCGCGGCCGCTCCGGGTGCTGGTCCCGCCCGCGCGGCCGGTGGATCGCCGGCGGCGCGAGCTGCCGGATGGCTTGTGCGACGCCCCGGCACGGCCGTCGGGTTCGGGGCGGCCTCCTGGCTGGCCGGGATCGTGCTGACCGGGGCGGCCACCTGGCTGCTCGTCCGGGCCGCGACCCTGCCGCCCGTGCTCACCCTGTCGACCGCCGTCGTGCTCGTCCGCGGCAGTGCCGTCGCCCGGCCGCTGCTGCGCTACGTCGAACGGCTGGTCTCGCACGACGTGGCCTTCGCCCGGCTCGGCGAACGGCGGGCGCGGGTCTTCGCCGACCTCATCCCCCGGGTGCCCGGCCCGCGGCTGCGCCGCCGCGGTGACCTGCTCACCCGGGTCGGGGACGACGTGGACGCCCGCGTCGACGGGCTGCTGCGGGGACGCCTGCCCGCCCTCGCGGCCGCCCTGACCCTGGCCCTGGTGACGGTCACCGCTGTGGCGGTGCTGCCCGCGGTCGCGCTTCCGCTCATGGCGGGCCTGCTGATCAGCGGGGTGGCCGCTCCGGCGCTGGCCGCGCGGCAGGCGAGCCGGCTCGACGCCGCCACCGGTCAGGCCCGCGCCGAACTGCGGGACGCCGTCGTGGAGACCGTCGACGGCGTCGAGGAGCTCGCCGTGGGCCACCGGGCCGGGCAGGCTCTGGCCGTACCGGATCGGCGCAGCCGGGTGCTGGCACGGCTGGAAGCGCGGGCGGCCCGCTCGGCCGGTGCCGCCGCCGCGCTGGGCCTGCTCGGCTGGGGTCTCGCGGTGACCGGGACCGCGCTGGTGACCGGCGGCAGCGGGCTGTCCGACGAGTGGGCGGCTGTGCTGCTGCTGGCGGTCGTGGCGCTCGGCGAGCCGGTCGCCGCGCTGCCCGATGCCGCCGTCGCCCGGCGCCGCGCGGCCGGAGCTCGCGCTCGGCTCGCGGAGATCGCCGCGCAACCGGCGTCGGCCGCTCCCAGCTCCGTCGAGGCCGCCGGTGCCGCCGGCGCGACCGGTACCGCCGGCGCGACCGGGGACATTGCGATCCGCGGGCTGGTGGCCGGCTGGGATCCGGCCCGGCCGCCCGCCCTGACCGGCATCGACCTGGACCTGCCGGCCGGCTCCCGCACCGCGGTGCTCGGACCGTCCGGCGGCGGCAAGTCCACCCTCGCCGCCGTGCTGGCCCGGCTGCTGGACCCGCGCGCGGGCACGGTCACCGGGCTGGGCCGTAGTGCCCTGGTCGGTGACGAGGCCGATCACGTGTTCGCCTCCACGGTCCGGGAGAACCTGCGCCTTGCCCGCCCCGGAGCCACTGACGCCGAGCTGCACGCCGCCCTGGCCCGGGTGCGGCTCGACGGCTGGCTGGCCGGCCTGCCGCAGGGGCTCGACACCTGGCTCGGCACCGGCGGGGGGACGATCTCCGGCGGTCAGCGCCGCCGGCTGGCGACCGCCCGGGCCCTGCTCGCCGCGCCCGATCTGCTCATTCTGGACGAGCCCACCGAGGGGCTGGACGAGGCCGGCGCGGCCGCGCTGATGGCGGATCTGCTCACCGCCACCGACGGGCGGACCGTGCTGCTGCTGACCCACCGCACGGAAGGGCTGGACCGGGTGCACGCCCGCTACGAACTGCGCGACGGACAGCTCACGGCCTGTCGGCGAGCGGACACCGCGGTGGTCGGGGCTCGGTGATACTGACCTCCTTTGTGGAGGTTGCATGAACAGCTTCGTGCTGGTCGGGGGTTCGGGCTTCCTCGGCACCGAGGTCGCCGCCGCGCTGCTGGCCGCCGGGGCCGAGGTCACCAGCGTGGACCGGGTCGCGCCGCCGGAGGTCACCGCGTCGGCCGGGCTCGGCTGGATCAGCGCCGACCTGCTCACCGACGAGCTGCCCGAGCTGCCGCCGGGCGTCGTCGTGCTGCTGCTCGGGGCCAGTGATCCTCGGCCGCGCCGGCCCTGGACGCTGCCGCTGCACAATGCCATCAGCACGGCCCGGCTGCTGCCCGCCCTGGCCGGGCGGCGGGTCGTGCTGACGTCCTCGGTCGAGGTGTACGGGTCGGCCGCCGGCCCGCTCACCGAGGACACCACACCGGTGCTGCCGTGGTCGGCCGGCGAGATCGACGCGTGGTGTGCCGACGCCCGTGATCTGGCCCGGGCCGCCTGTCCCCCGTGGCGGGCCGCGCCGCTCGTCCGCCGGATGGCCGACGCGGACCCGACCGGCCGGTGGACGTACGCGATGGCCAAGCTCGCCCAGGAGCGGCTCGTCGCCGGGGCCGTGGAGGACGGCCGGCTGACCGTGCTGCGGCTGGCCAACGCGTTCGGTGCGGGTCAGGACCGGGTCGCCACCCGGCTGGTCCGCCGGGCGCGCGCCGGGCTGCCGCTGCCCGTCACCGCCGGGACCGTCCGCAGCTTCCTGCCGCCGGTGGAGCTCGGCCGGATCCTCGTGGGCGGCATCGGGCCCGGCGTGTACAACGTCGGCGGGCCGCCGGTGTCGCTGCGCGCCCTGGCCACCGAGATCCGTACGCTGTGCGGCTCCGCCTCCCCCGTCCGCGAGCAGCCGCGCCGCCTGCCGGACAGCTCGGGGCTGGTGGTCACCAACCGGCTCGCCGCGGCCGGCTACCGGATCGGTTCGCTGCGCCCGCACCTGGCCCGGCTCATCGAGCAGATCGGCGACGACCGGGAGCCGCTGTTCCGCCCGCCGCTGCCGGTCGTGGTGCCGCCGCGGCCGGTCCGTCCCGAGCTCGTCGTCGCCCGCCAGCAGCAGTGCCTGGTCAGTGGCGAGGTGAAGCACGGCAACCGGTGGACGCGGGAGCTCACCGAACGTCTCGGCAAGGAGCTCGACCTCGACGACGACCGGCGGGTGCTGCTCACCGCCTCGGGGACCGCCGCGCTGCGGATCATGGTGGCGGCGACGGCAGGCCGGGCGGGGCCGGGCGACGTGGCGGTGCTGCCGTCGTACACGTTCCCGGCGACCGCCGAGGTCCTGGTGCAGCTGGGCTACCGGCTGCGGTTCGCCGACGTGGACCCGGCGACCTGGACGCTGGCCCCCGCGGCGGTCGCCGAGGCGCTACGGCCGGGTGACGTGCGGCTGGTCATGGCGGTCGACACCTTCGGCAATCCGTGCGACTACCCGGGGCTGCGCGCGGTCTGCGAGCGGGCCGGGGTGGCGCTGCTGGCCGATTCGGCGGCGGCGCTGGGCAGCCTGCACCGGGGCCGGCCGGTGGCGCAGCAGGCGGACGCGCACGCGTACTCGATGAGTTTCGCCAAGGTCCTGTCGGCCGGCGGCGCGGGCGGCGCCCTGGTCCTGCCGGCCGAGGCCGCGGAGCGGGTGCAGGCCGACCCGGCCGGCTGGACCCGCTCGGAGCTGATGAACGAGCTGCACGCGGTGGTCGCGCTGGATCAGCTGCCGGTGCTCGGCGACCTGGTCCGGTGGCGCGCCGAGGTGGCAGCCGTCTACGCCGGCCTGCCGCTGGAGACGCAGCGGGTGCATGCCGGCGACCGGCACAGTTATGTGCACTGGGTGGCCCGGGTGGCGGACCGCGACGGGCTGCAGCGGCGCCTCGACGCGCTCGGGGTGGGGACCAAGCCGTACTTCGCGGCGGTGCACCGGGGGCCGCTGGGCGCGGGTGAGAGCCTGCCGGTCACCGACGCGCTGCACGCCGAGGCGCTGGCCCTGCCGATGTCGTCGGAGCTGACGGTCGAGCAGGCCGAACGGGTGGTCGCGGCGGTCCGGCGCAGCCTGGCCTCAGGGTGAGGTGAACGCCGAGCCGGTGGGCTCGCCCTGGCGGGGACGGGCCAGGCAGTGCACCAGCCGCTGATCGGTGCCGGGCACCTCGATCGGCCAGGCTTCGCGTTCCCAGCCGTCGGTCGCGGCCCGGTCCCGGCTGCGGCCGGCCATGACCCGCACCGAGCAGGCGGCCGCGATGTCCTCGCGCAGCAGCAGTTCGTCCTCGTGACTGCGGCTGACGTCGGCGGGCAGGCCGGCGGCCGCGAAGGTCTCCCACGTGTGGTCCCCGGTGCAGGGGAGGTCCCTCGGCGACGACGCCCGGCCGTTGATGGCGGTCACCCCGGCCCAGCACAGCGGCTCGGCCGGGCAGAGCAGCGGCCCGCAGGTGACGAAGCCGGCCGGCTGGACGGCCCCGGGGGCGGCCGGGACCGAGGTCCCGGCGCCCGCTGCCGGCCCGCCGTCCGGTCCCGGGCGCAGCGTCTGCCACAGCGCCACGCCACCGGCCACGGCCAGGACAACCAGCGCCGCGGCCAGCACCGCCCAGCGCCGGGACCGTGAGGTGGACGGCCACGGTGCCCGCGGTGCCGGGCCGGGACCCGCTGCGGCGCGGGCGGCGTCGGCCAGTGCGGCTGCCGACGGCCAGCGGTCGGCCGGGTCGGTGGCCAGCGCCCGTTCGACCACGGCCAGCACCGGGGCGGGGATGTCACCGCCGAGTGTGCGCGGCGCGGCCTGCAGCCGCTGCAGCGCCACCGCGTACGGGTTGTCCCCCTCGAACGGGCGCCGTCCGGCCAGGCACTCGTACGCGGCCAGCCCGAGCGAGTAGATGTCACTGCGGCCGGTGGCGGGGTGACCGAGCACCTGCTCCGGTGACAGGTACGTCGGCGTGCCCAGGACGGCTCCGGAGGCGGTGAGCGAGGTGCCGTCCTGGGTCCGGGAGATCCCGAAGTCCGTGATGAGCAACGTGCCGTCACGCCGTACGAGGAGGTTGGCGGGTTTGATGTCGCGGTGCACGATGCCGCGCTCGTGCACCGCCTCGAGGCCGTCGGCGGCCTGCGCGACGAGCCGCATCGTCGTCACCGGGTCGAGGCGCCCTCGGCGGGCCAGCAGCTGCGACAGGGACTCGCCGTCGATGAACTCCATGACCAGGTACGTGATCCCGGCGCCGCGCCCGTAGTCGTGGATCGACGCCACCGCGGGATGGTTGACGCTGGCCATGGCCTTGGCCTCGACCAGGAACCGCTTGGCGAAGTCGGGCTGGTCGGCGACCCCGGGCAGCATGGCCTTGACCGCGACGACCCGGCCGAGCACCTCGTCGACCGCCCGCCAGACCTCGCCCATGCCGCCGGCGCCGATCCGCGCCTCGAGCCGGTAGCGGTCGCCGAGCCTGAGACCGGCCTGCAGCATCGCCCTCCACCGTCCGTCCGCCGGACCGCCCCCAGCGGCCGCCCGCCGCGCATCCTGTCATGCGCCGGCGGGCGACGGCCGGGGGCTCCCGATCCGCGGGTCTCAGGCGGAGAAGCGGGCGGCGATCCAGTCCGCGACCAGGGTCGTCGAGGCGAAGACCGCACCGTCGTGGCTCTCGTTCTCGAGGGAGACGAGTTCGACCGGCGGCGGGTAGTCGTCCAGCTCGTCCAGCAGCGCGTCGGTGACGAAGGCCGGCACCGCCTCGTCGGCCGTGCCCTGCACGAGCAGGATCGGCGCGCTCGGTGCCACCTGGGCCGGGTTGTCGTAGTGGGCCAGCTGGTCCACCACCGCCGGCGGCAGGGCGCCGCCCAGGAGCAGCTGACCGGCGTTCAGCGACTGGTACGCGGCCAGGATCTCGTACAGGCAGCCGGATGCGAGCACGGACACGCGTTGCCGGGCCGGCGGGGCCAGCACGGTGAGCGGGTCGAACGACGGCTGGACCGCGGCCAGGCCGTACAGGGCCATCACCAGGTAGCCCTGGCCGGGCGTGCCGGGGATCAGCGGGGCCAGCACATCGACGTTGGAGACCGGGGCGATGGCCGCGACGCCGCGCAACGTGAGATCGCCGTCGTAGCCCGGTGCCAGTTCTCCGGCGAACAGGGCGCCCTGGCCGCCCTGGGAGTGGCCGTCGAGGACGTACTCGGTGCCGAGGTTGGAGTCCAGGTGGCGGGCGGCCTTGACGCTGTCGATCATCGACCGGGCGGCGCTGCCACCGACGAGGTACGGGTGCGCCTGCGGCGTACCCAGTCCCGGATAGTCGGGGGCCGCGACGGTCCAGCCCCGGGTGAGCAGCTCGGCGACGGCGGCCCGGGCTTCCGGCCAGAAGACCCCCTGGTTCTCGGAGGGCGCGCACTGGTCGGCCAGCCCGGTGGTGCCGTGACCCCAGACCACTGTCTTGTTGGCCTTCTTGCGCCGGGGACTGAGCACCAGCCCGGTGGTGGTGATGCTCGCGCCGGTGACGCTCGTGCTGACGTACGAGACGCGCCGGCCGGTGGCCAGAGCGGTCAGCTCCGGCGGCAGAGTGGCCGCCGCCGTGGACAGGACAGTGCCCGGCGGGTCGGCCGCGGCCGCCGCCGGACTGGCGCCGGGGATACCACCACCGATGACCGCCAGGACGGATCCGACGACGGCGGCCCTCCTCGCGTGATGCCGCAGGACTGCGTTCATACGTTCCACCCCTTCCGGGCGTGATCTCGCTGGATACCTCCATGCAAGCCCGCTGACCAGGGCGATCTCGCACATCACGTGCGACGGTGCCGAGGACTCCCCGTTCGGTGCGGCCCTGGTCGGCCGATCGACGGCGCGGGCCGGCTGTGCGACGGTGGACCCATGACGGCCATCGTCGGGTTGACGCAGTCGGGTTCGGTCTACATCGGCGGGGACAGCGCGGGCGTGTCGGGCCTGAGCCTGACCGTGCGCGCCGACGCGAAGGTGTTCCGCAAGAACCGCTATCTGTTCGGCTTCACCACCTCGTTCCGGATGGGCCAGCTGATCCGGTATTCGCTGACCCTGCCGAAGCCCGCCGGCGACCTGGACCGGTTCATGGCGACGACATTCATCGACGCGGTGCGCGACTGTCTCAAGGCGGGCGGCTGGGCGGCCAAGGAGAACGACCGCGAGGAGGGCGGTACGTTCCTGGTCGGCGTACGCGGGCAGCTCTTCGCCGTCCACGACGACTACCAGGTGGCGAAGGCGGCCGACGGTTTCGCCGCGGTCGGCTGCGGTGACCAGATCGCCCTGGGCGCGCTCCACGCCACCGCGGGCACCGCGCTGGGCCCGCGCCGCCGGGTGAAGAAGGCCCTGGCCGCGGCCGAACGCTTCAACGCGGGCGTCCGTGGCCCGTTCGTGTGCCTGAAGGGCCGTTCCTAGGCCGACGCGGCGCGGAGCTGCGTGACCAGGAGCTCGAGGCGGGCGGTGTCATGGCCCGGGCGTAGCCGGCCGTTGCGGCCGAGCACCACCAGTCCGTGCAGCGCCGACCAGACGACCTCGGTGAGAGTGTCGACGTCGCGCCCGCCGGCGATCGTGGCGACCGCCGCGCGCAGCTCGGCGAAGGCTTCCTTCAGCGGCGCCGGGGTGTCCTCGGCCGCGAAGTGCAGTCGCGTGGCCCTGATGAACATCGCGTCGAACAGCGCCGGGTTCTTCGCCGCGAACCCGCTGTAGGCGGCGGCGACCCGGCCGAGCTCGTCGCCGGCCGCCCGACTGTCGCCGCGGGCGGCGCGCAACGTCCGGGCGAGCTCGTCGAAGCCCTCGATTGCGACGGCTTCGACGATGTCCTCCATCGAGCCGAAATGCTTGTAGAGCACCGGCTGGCTGTATTCGATCTCGGTGGACAGCCGGCGCGTGGTGACCGCCTCCCAGCCCTCGCTCTCGGCCAGGGTGCGCGCCGTCGCCGTGATCAGCCGGCGACGGGCGTCGCGCTCGCGCTGCCGGCGGTCCTTGATAGCCATGCCCGACTGTAGCACCGATATATTCGCTAGCGCTGCTATTGACGCGAGCGGCTTCGCGGGTTAGCGTCGCTAGCGCTAGCAGTGCTAACCACGAGGCGGAGCTTGCCATGACCACAGCCGCACACCAGCTCGCCGACCTGTTCGTCGAGATGACCAACACCCACGACCCGGACCTGGTGGACCGGTTCATCGCCGAGGACTACCGCAACCACAACGACTTCGTCGCCGACGGACGCGAGGCCAACCGCCAGTTCTGGGGCGCGTTCTTCACCGGCCTGCCCGACGTGAAGGTCACCATGGAGGACCTGATCGTCTCCAGTGACCGCGTCGTCGGCCGCTTCGTCTACCGCGGCACCCACACCGGGGACCTGCTGGGCATCCCGGCCAGCGGCAAGCCGGTCGAGATGCGCAGCATCGACATCTGGCGCGTCCGCGACGGCCTGTTCGTCGAGCACTGGGACCAGCTGAACCTGATGCAGATGTTCCAGCAGATCGGCGCCCTGCCCCCGCTCGGCGGTCCCGAGGCCCAGGCATGACACTGCTCTCGCAACTGGCCGCCCTCCTGGCCCTCCTGAGCACCGGGATCGTGTACGGCACGGACGCCTTCTGCGCGCTCGTCCAGCGTTCCGCCCTCGCGCACGTCGACGACAGCACCCTCACGGCGGTCATGGGCAACCTGCACCGCGTCGCTGACCGGCGCATGCCCGTACCCGGGATCCTCGGGGTCGTCGCGGCGGCCGCCGCGGCCGTGCTCGCCGCGGTGGCCGGCCGATCCACCGCGGCCGCGACCGCGGGAGCGGCATTCGTGCTGCTGGTGGTCTGGGTGCTGCTCTACCTGCGGATCAGCGCACCCATCAACCGGCGGCTCACCGCGGCGGCCGAGGCCCACGAGACTCCGGCCGACGTCCGCGCCTGGCAACGTGCCTGGGATCGCATCATCGTCCCCCGGGCGGTCCTGCAGGGGCTGGCCGTCCTCGCCCTCGGCGTGAGCCTGATCAGCTGACCGCGAGCTCGGGCTCGTGCACGCGGCGCCGTACGGCGGTCGCGATCAGCAGCAGGCCGGGGACGGCCCCGAACAGCCACAGGATCGGCCGCGGCCAGTGCACCAGCGCCCCCACCGCCCCGCGGATCTGGGGAGCCTTGTTGACCGTGTAGGTCGCGGCCGCGACGCTCACCCGGCAGACCAGGGAGTAGTCGCCGGCCGCGGGCACCCGGAATTCACCGATCCAGCGATACGCCGGGGTGGCATCGACGCCGGGGGTGCCGGGCTTGACGGGGAGCAGTTCCACCGCCCGATCGGGCAGGCCGAATCCGGTCACCTGGCAATCGGGGTCGGCCGGTGCGGAAGCGACCGCGTAGAGGCCGTACCGGCCGGCTGCCGCGAGAGACAGCGGCACCGGCCGATCGACCCGGATCTCGCCCGGCCCGGCGGGAAAGTTGCCGAAGCTGAACTCCGCACCCCGCTGCACGGTCACGGGAACCAGCAGCGCGCCGATCACGGCGATCAGCGCGCCGCCGACGACCCGGCCGGGCAGCCCCCGGATGCGAGCTCCCGGGTGGCCCAGCCGGCAACCGATCACGGCGCCGATCGCGGCCAGGGGCAGGCCGAGTACGGCCTCCGCGCCGACCGTCCGCCGCACCGGGATGCCCCATCGATACACCGCCCAGGACAGGCCGAGACAGGCGCCGGCGACAACGGTGCCGACGGTGACGGCACGCCACATCCGCCCTCCGGCGCGCGCGGCGGAGACGGCGGCGAGCAGCGGCAGAGGGGCGAGCATCCACCACGACACCGTCGGGCCCTTGGCCAGGACGTCCTCGGCGCGATGGAAGAACGGGTACAGCACCAACGGGCCCGGCACCGACACCACCACCCACAGGAACACCCAGAACGGCCCCGGAACTGCCCGCCTCGCCACCCTCACAGAATGGACGAAGCTAGTTGCCCACGCCGAGGGAAGCCATGAAAGCCGCGGGGTAGCGGTCGCCGCGGGCCGCTCCCGCCGGCACCGCCTGCTCGATCTCGGCGAGGTCGTCCGCCGTCAGGGTCAGCCCGGCCGCGGGCAGCGCCTCGGCCAGCCGCTCCCGGGTGCGCGCCCCGGCCAGGGGCACGATGTCCGGTCCCTGCGCCGCCACCCAGGCGATGGCCAGCTGCGCGACCGTGCAGCCCTTCGCCCCGGCGATCCGGCGCAGCGCCTCCACCAGGGCCAGGTTGTGCTCCACGTTGCCGTCGGCGAACCGCGGGCTGAAGCTTCGGCTGTCGCCCGGGCCGGCCGAACGTCCGGCGGACCAGTGCCCGGAGATCAGGCCGCGGCCCAGGACACCGTACGCGGTCAGCCCGATCCCCAGGTCCCGCAGCGTGGGCAGCACCTCGGCCTCCACCGCCCGGGACAGCAGTGAGTACTCGATCTGCAGGTCCGCCACCGGGTGCACGGCATGGGCCCGGCGGATCGTCTCCGCGCCGACCTCCGACAGGCCCAGGTGCCGCACGTAGCCGGCGTCGATCATCTCCTTGATCGCCCCGACGGTGTCCTCGATCGGCACCGCCGGGTCCAGCCGGGCGGGACGGTAGATGTCGATGTGGTCGACGCCCAGCCGGGTCAGCGAGTAGGCCAGGAAGTTGCGGACAGCCTCGGGGCGGCTGTCCTGGCCGCCGAAGATCGTGCCCGGCCCCCGCTGCATGCCGAACTTGACGCTCAGCTGGTAGCTGTCCCGGTCGCGGCCGCGCAGGGCCTCGCCGAGCAGTAGCTCGTTGTGGCCCATGCCGTAGAAGTCGGCGGTGTCGATCAGGGTCACTCCCGCGTCCAGCGCGGCGTGCACGGTGGCGATCGCTTCCGTGCGGTCGGTCGCGCCGTACGCGCCCGACATGCCCATCGCGCCCAGGCCCAGCGTGGAGACGGCCGGCCCGGTCCTGCCCAAGGTTCGTGTCTGCATCATGGCTCAACCGTGGACCCGGTCCGGCCCGGGCGGGAGCGGAGCGTTCATCGTGGGAGAGCCGCTCCCTGGATACGCGGGCCCGGCGCGGAGCACCATGACGTCATGCACCGTGACCAGCTCGCCGACTTCCTGCGCCGGCGCCGCGAGGCCGTCCGGCCGGCCCAGGTCGGCATCGCCGAGGGCCCGCGCCGCCGCACCACCGGCCTGCGCCGCGAGGAGGTCGCCATGCTGGCCGGCATGTCGGTCGACTACGTGGTACGCCTGGAGCAGGGCCGCAGCAGTCAGCCCTCGACCCAGCTGCTCGGTGCGCTGGCCCGGGCCCTGCGCCTGTCCGGCGACGAGCGTGACCACCTGTTCCACCTGGCCGGGCACCGTCCCCCGCCGGCCGAGGGCATCGCCGGCCAGGCCCGCGCCGGGCTGGTGCGCATGCTCGACCTGCTCGGTGACACCCCGGCCATGGTGCTGTCCGACCTCGGCGAGGTGCTCGCCCAGAACCGCGCGTCTCTGCTGCTGGCGGGCGACCTCACCCGGTTCCCCGGCGACCAGCGCTACGCCGTGTACCGCTGGTTCACCGATCCGGCCACCCGCCGCGCCCACGCCGACGACGAGCACCAGGAGCACAGCCGCCGGCTCGTGGCCGATCTGCGCGCGACCGTCGGCCGCCGGTCCGGAGATGCCGGCGTCGCCGGGCTGGTCGACCGGCTGGCGGCGGCGAGCGCCGACTTCCGGCGGCTCTGGGCCGAGCACGAGGTGGCGGTGCGGCGCATGGACCGCAAGACCTTCCGGCATCCGCGGGTGGGCCGGCTGCGGATGGACTGCGAGACCCTGGTCACCCCGGACCTGGGCCAGGAGCTGGTGGTCCTCACCCCGGCCGACGACGAGGCCCGCGAGCGGCTGGCGCTGCTGCGCGTGCTCGGCATCCAGGAGTGGCCCACGGCTACGCCGGTGCCGGACGACGGCCGGTGACCAGCAGCTGCTTGCCGGTGTCGGCCAGCAGGGGCGACTCCAGCAGGTGACGTTCCAGCTCCAGGTGGGCGTCGCGGTCGGTGGTCAGCCGGCGGGTGAGCTCGGCGCGGCCCAGCGGTGTCGCCGTCACCAGCAAGCCGCGGGCCCGGATGTCGGTCAGGCCGGCCGCGGTGAACGCCGCCTCCAGCCGGGCCCGGTCGAGCAGGTGCAGGTCGGCTTCCAGGCCGTGCTGGCACCACACGCCGCGCCGGGTCGTCAGCCGTTGCCGGGCCTCCTGCTCGCGGCCCTCGCGTAGCAGTTCCAGGACCAGGGCGACCAGGGAGTCGGCCAGCACGGCCAGGACGCCGCCGGGACGCAGCCAGCCGGCCAGGTGGGCGATCGCGGCCTCGGGGTCGTCGGTGTACTGCAGGGAACCCATCGCCAGCACCATCCCGGCGTCCGGCGGCAGCCGCACGTCGGTCATCGACGCCTCGACGAGGGTGAGACCGGGGTCGTCCGGGTGGCGGCGCAGGGCGGCGATCATGCCCGGGGACTGCTCGACGCCCGTCACGTCGTACCCCAGGCTCCGCAGCCGGCGCGCCCAGCGCCCGGCGCCGCAGCCGGCGTCGACGATCCGGTCCGGCGGTTCCGGCAGCAGGGCGACCGTCTGCTCCCAGGCCAGGTCGTCGTAGGCGCGGCGGTGCGGGACGGCGAAGTGCTCCTCGTAGCCGTCGGCGAGCGCGTCGTAGAGGGGTTCACTGGGCCGCAAGGGACCTCCGTCCCACGCGCCACTGCAGGTCCGCGAGGTACGTGCCGGGCCGCCACCGCAGGTTGAGGCTGTAGTTGCTGCCGCAGCCGACGCACTCCTTGCGGAACAGCTTGGCGTGCTCCTCGCGGTATTCGGGGGCGTCGACGATGGCGGCCAGCGACCGGGAGCGGACCGTGGCGGTGGGGTCGTGGGCCCAGCACCCGCCGACCTGGCCCTGCGAGTGGATCATCAGCTTGAGCTGCGACTCGGCGCACGGCAGGTCCCGTTGCACCAGGTCGCTGAAGTGGCCGCGCAGGTAGCGCAGGTCGGAGTAGCGCGGCAGCCAGCGGCGGTCCCGGCGGGCCAGCTCCTCCAGCTCGGCCAGGGCGGCGTCGAGGCGGTCGCGGTCGACGGCGGTCTGGTCGGTCACCGCGTCCGTGCGGAACAGGAACGTGCGGTCGGTGACCAGGTTGAGGTAGAGGGCGACGCCGAGCTCCTGGGCCAGGGCGGCGATGGCCGGCAGGCTGTCCACGTTGTCGCGCATGACGGTGAAGTTCATCCGCACCTTGAGCCGGTGCCGGTCGCGCTGGGCGATCAGGTGCCGCAGGTGCTCGGTGGTGGTGGCGAAGGCGCCCAGGCGGCCGCGGATCCGGTCGTGGACCAGGGCGGTCGGGCCGTCGACCGAGACGTTGAAGCTGCGGACGCCCGCGGCGATGACCTCGTCCAGGACGGCCGGGGTGAGCCGGATGCCGTTGCTGTTGAGGTGCAGGTGGCGTACGCCGGCGCTGCGGGCGTACGCCATCAGCGCGATCGCGTCCGGCCGGATCAGCGGCTCCCCGCCGGTGAAGTTGACCTTGTGGATGCGCAGCGCCACGAGCTGTCGCAGCACGTCCTGCCATTCCTGGGTGGACAGCTCGCCCTTGGTGTTCGAGGTCCAGCAGCCGCAGCTGGTGCAGCGCAGGTTGCAGTTGTCGGTGAGGAACAGCTCGGCGACCAGCGGCCGTACGTGCAGCCGGGGCGCGAACCGTTCCTTGACCGCCAGCCGGCCGAAGAACGCCGCCAGCCGGGCCTTCTCACCGAGGGTCATGGCAGTCTCCTCGCCGCGACGAACAGGTTGGCCGAGCGGAACAGCCGCCCGTCCAGATGGATACCGCGCTCCAGCAGCCGGCGCAGCGGGCCGCCGGTGAGCAGTGCGGGGATCTGCAGCCAGCGCCAGAACAGGTTGGCCCCGGTCACGACCACGGGCTCGAAGCCGTTGTCCCGCAACAATCGCAGCAGTTGCGGCGTGCGGTAGTTGGTGTGGCGGTCCTTGCCGACGGACATGTCGCCCCGCAGATCGTTGGCCAGGTCGGTGAAGCGTTCGTGGTAGGTGCGGGCGCCGAAGCGGCGGGTGTAGACCCAGCGGTGCAGCCGCGGCAGCCGGAACTTGGCGTCGTCCGGGTCGAGGAACGAGAAGACGTGCCGGCGCGGCACGGTCACCACCAGCAGCCCGCCGGGGACCAGGATGCGGTGCGCCTCGGCCAGCAGCTCGGCCTCATCCGGTACGTGTTCGAGCATGTCCAGCGCGCTCACCGAGTCGTACCGGGCGTCGGGCAGCTCCAGCGGGGCGCCCACGGTCAGCTGATGCAGAGTCAGTCCGGGGTGCCGGGCCCGGACCTCCGCCAGGTAGCCGGGGTGCGGGTCGGCTCCTTCCGCGACGACGGTGCCGCGGGCGTGCAGCACGCCGAGGAAGTCGCCGGTGCCGCAGCCGAGGTCGAGGTGCCGTCCGGTGCGCCCGTCGAGCTGCTCCCAGGCGAAGGCGTACCGGTGCAGCGGATGGCCGGCGAACGGGTTCACCGCACCAGCCGCCCGCACAGTTCGTCGAGGACGGCCACGAGCCGGTCGTCGGAGACCGCCGGTGGCAGCGGGCGCTCGGCGAGCAACCGCCGCGCGTCCTCGCCGTGCCGGGCGACCGCTGGGCGCAGCTCGGCGACGTCCCAGACCGCGATCACCCGTCCGGTCCGCTCCTCGGCCCGCAGGTATGCGACCTGGTGGTCGTTGCCCATCTCGCCGCGCGCGGCCTCGCGCGCCACCGCCACCGGCACGCCGCCGAGCCGCTGCACCAGCCGCACGGTGTTGCCGGCATGGGTGAGCACGACGTCCGCGGCGGCGAGCCGTTCCTGCAGCTCGTCCAGCGGCAGGAACGCCGCGTGCGGGCAGGGCGGCACGACGGTGGAGGTGCCGGTCTGGGCGAACACCTCGTGCTCGGCGCACAGCGGGGCCAGGGCGGCGATGAGCCGGTCGAAGGGCCACGGGCCCATCCCGACGGTGACCAGGACGCGGGCCATCAGTAGAGCTCCCCGATCAGCACCGCGCGGCGGCGGGTCTCCAGCAGGACCGGCCGCTGCACCAGGACGGCGGCGGCGAGCCGGGCGCAGATCCGGGCGGCGGCCCCGGGCGGACCGGTCATGTTGAACGTCTCGAGCCACAGAGCGGGCACGCGCAGCAGCCGGGCCGCGAGGAAGAACCCGACGGCCACGCCGGTGCCGGCCGACACGATGACGTCGGGCCGCTCCGCGCGCAGCAACCGCAGGGCCCGCCAGGTCGCCGGGACGACCCGCAGCTTGGTGCCGGTGGTCAGCTCGGGACGCCAGTGCACCCGCTGGCCGGTCAGCGCGACCTCGGTGTCCGGGGCCGGCACGGCGACCCAGACCGGGTCGTGACCCTGCCACCACGGTCGCAGGGCGAGCAGATCCAGCAGCACACCGCCGCTGCTGGAGACGAGGAGCACCCGATAGCGCCGGCCCATGGGGCGTCAGGCTAGCGCAGCGCCCGCCCCGGCCCCTCCACTGTGGAAAGGCGGATTTCCGACAGTCAGCCGAGCTTCTTGAAGAAGAAACTGCAGTCCCGGAGCTCGCCGGCCGGGTCGGCCGCGTAGTCCGGGACCATGCCGTACCGGTGCCAGCCCGCCGACTCGTAGAGCCGTTCCGCCGCGCTGGCCGTCTCCGTGTCGAGCAGCAACAGGGTGATCCCGGAGGCGGCGGCGGCCTCCTCGGCGGCGGCGAGCAACCGGCGGCCCAGACCGTGGCCCCGCGCGTCGCGGCGCACGGCCAGCTTGATCACTTCGGCCCGGTGCCGGGCGTTGGGCTTCTCCGCGTACGCCAGGCTGATCGTGCCGGTGACGCCGGCCGGACCGGTGCTGATCCACACGGCGAGGCTGCCGTCGGCGACCGCGCCGGCGCGGGACTGCCACCAGGCAGTGGCCGCTGCGTGGTCGAAATCGGCCAGGAAGCCCACGGAGGCGCCGCCGGTCACGGCGTCGACGAGCAGACCGGCCAAGGCCGGCAGGTGAGCGGCGAAGTCGTCGCCGGTGAGCCGGGTGACGGTCACGGCAGCACCACGAAGACGGCGTAGCGGACCGGGCCGGGACCCGGGTTGTGGAAGCGGGTCGGGCCCCACAGGCGGAACCGCAGGCAGTCCCCCGCGTCGAGGTGGTGCGGGGTGCGGTCGTCGGTCAGCTCCAGCCGGCCGTCGAGCACCCACACGTGCTGCTCCATGCCGGTCACCGGCGGCGCGTCGTAGGAGATGTCGGCCCCGGGGTCGAGGACCCCCTCGATCAGCTCGCCGCGCAGGCCGGCGTGCGGCGGGGAGACGCTGCGGCGGGTGAAGCCGGCGGACTCGTCGCGCCAGAGGGCCTGGTCCGCGGCCCGGACCACGGCGGGCGGCTCGGCCTCGACCTCGGCCAGCAGGCGGGACATCGTCCACCCGTACGCGGTGCAGAGCTTGCCGAGCAGCGAGGCCGTCGGGCTGATCTCGCCGCGTTCCAGGCGTGACAGCGTGGAACGGCTCACGCCGGTGCGGCCGGCCAGGTCGTCCAGCGACCAGCCGCGCGCGACCCGCAGCTCGGCGACGCGCGACGCCAGCCGCTCGTCCAGGGCATCTCTCATATCCGGGATGCTATCCCAGATCTGGTCAGTCGTTGCGTTCGGCCTTCAGCGCGCGCCGGCTGGCCGCGTCGTTCGCCTTGCCGATCGCCTCGACCAGCTCAGCCTTGGTCATCCGGGAGCGGCCGGTCACGTCCAGCCGCTTGGCCACCTCCAGCAGGTGCTTCTTGCTGGCGTTGGCGTCGACGCCGCCCGCCGTGGGACGGTCGGTGTCGACACCACCCTCGGCCTGCGCGTCGCTCGGACCGCGCTGCTCCTTGGGCTCCCAGTGATCGCCGACCTTCTCGAACGAGTGCTTGAGCGACGACAGGGCGGTGCGGTGCGCGCGCTCACCGTCGCCGTACTGCTCGACGGCGCTGTCCAGGGTCGCCGCGTAGGTGTCCTGGGCCTTGCGCGGCGACCGCTTGATGGTGCTCGGCAGGTTCTCGCGTGCGGGCATACCACCGGGTTTCCCGGGGGCCGTGGCGCGAAACTAGTCCGAGAGCATGTCCAGCACCGCCTGCTCGACCGGCTCGTCCTGCGGCACGGTCCGGCCCTTCTCGAACTCTTCCACCACGCGCGGGTCCACGTACGAGCTGCGAGCCACCGCCGGAGTGTTGCCGAGCATCTCGGCGACCTCCTTCATGGCGTGCGAGACGGCCTTCTTGCGGGCGGTCTTCGTCTTCTGCGGCCCGGCGGCGGCCAGCTCCTCAGCGGCCTTCACCGTGCCGTGCCAGGTGCGGAAGTCCTTCGCGGTCATCTCCTCGCCGCTGATCTCCCGCAGGTATGCGTTGATGTCGTCGGCCCGGATGTCCCGCCACCGCCGCCCGGCCGGGTCCCAGTACGCGAACAGCCGCTGCGCCCCTCGCCGGCGCCGCTTGAGGTCGCGCAGCACCTGGCAGACCTCGCCGTCCCCGACCGGATTGGCGTGCTCGACCCCGGACTTGCCGGTGAACTCCAGCACCACGCAGCCGCCCCGGACCCGGACGTGCTCGGGCAGCAGGGTGGACAGGCCGTAGGAGGGGTCCTCGTCACGGCGGGCGTACTGGTCGCTGCCGACGCGGAACATGCCCATGTCGAGCAGCCGGGCCACCGCCGCCAGCACCCGCTCGCGGGTCAGCCCCCGCCCGCTGAGGTCGGTGCAGAGCCGCGAGCGCATCTCCGGCAGCCGCTCGGCGATCTCCAGCGCGTGCTCGAACTTCTTCTCGTCGCGGGCGGTACGCCAGTCCGGGTGGTAGAGGTACTGCTTGCGGCCCGCGGCGTCCTGGCCGGTGGCCTGGATGTGCCCGCGCGGATCGGTGCTGATCCACACGTCGGTCCACGCGGGCGGGATCACCAGTTCCTTGATCCGGGTGACGGCGTCCTGGTCGCGCAGCGTCGTGGTGCCGTCGGTGTCGAGATAGCGGAAGCCCTTGCCGGACCGGCGCCGGCCGTAGCCGGGCTTGGTCAGGTCGCTACGCCGCAAACGCATGGCGCGCCTTCTCCGCCTCGCCGGCCGCCGCGAGCACCTCGTCGACGCTGACCCGCAGCAGCGCGGGATGGACCCCGGGGTCCATGGTGTCGCCCCGCTCGGCCCGGGTGCCGTGCCAGATCGCCCGGTGGTACGCGCGGTCCGGCGGCGGCCCCCAGCGGCGTGGCGGCACCGGCCCGAACAACACCACCGACGGCGTCCGGTACGCGGTGGCCAGGTGCGCGATGCCCGTGTCCCCGCTGACCAGCAGCCGCGCGTGGGCGACCAGCGCGGCCAGCTCATCGAGGCCGGTCCCCCCGGCCAGCACGGCAGCCGGCGGCAGGCCGGCGTCCCGCGCCACCGCCAGGGCGAGCTCCCGCTCCCCCGCCGAGCCGGTGATCACCACATCGTGGCCCCGCTCGGCCAGGGCGCGGGCCACCGCGGCGAAGTGCGGCCAGCGGCGCGCCGGGGACTTGGCCCCCGGATGGATGATCGTGACCCGCCGCGGCCCGTCCACCGCGGGCACGGCCAGGGACAGGTCACCGGGATCGGCCCGTACGTCGTAATGGCTCAGCAGCCGGCACCAGCGTCGCACTTCGTGCTCCTCCTCGGCCCAGGTCGGGCCGTCGAGATGCCCCGCGCCGGCGTTGGCAAACGCCCACAGCCGTACGGGGGCCAACGCCTGCAGCAGCCGGTGCGACTCCGGTCCGCTCCCGTGCAGATTGACCGCCAGTTCCGGGGCCGGCACGGCCGGCGGCGCGGTCAGCCCGTCGGTCACCACGATCCGGTCGACGCCGCCGATCAGCTCGATCAGCGGCGTCAGCCAGGCCGGTGCGGCCAGGGCGAGGGTCCGGTCCGGGAACGCGGCCCGCAGCCCCCGCAGGGCGGGCACGCCCGCGGCGAGGTCGCCCACGCCGAGGGCGCGCAACACCAGGATCACGGGTACGACGTCTCCTGCTCGGCCGCGATGATGAGCTCCCGCACCGCGCTGCCGGCCGGCTGGGTCAGCGCGAACATGATCGCGTTGGCCACGTGGGCCGGGTCGTTGAGGATCGCGTCCGGGCCGGGCTTGTACTGCTCGTCGCGGTCGTCGAAGAACTTCGTCCGCATGCCGCCGGGGATCAGCAGCGTGACGCCGACCTGTCCGGCCAGCTCGGCGGCGAGGGAGCGGGTGAAGCCGACGACGCCGAACTTCGCGGCGCAGTACGCGGTGGCGTCGCTGACCGCCTTGATGCCCAGCGTGGAGGCGATGGTCACGACGGTGCCGTGGGACTCCTTGAGCGCGGGGATGGCCGCCCGGATGACCGCGGCGGTGGCCAGCAAGTCGATCATGACAATCCGGTCCCAGGTCTCGCCCGGGATGTCGGCCAGCGCGCCGGGCACGTCCATGCCGGCCGCGGTGACCACCCCGTCGATGCTGCCGCCGGCCTGGGCGATGACCTCGCGGGTGGCGGCCTCGGCGGCCCGGGTGTCGGCCAGGTCGCACTCGACCCACGGGACACCCTCGGCGGGCGGCTGCCGGTCGATGACGAACGGGCGGCCGCCGGCCTTGAGCACGGCGTCCACGACGGCGGCGCCCAGGCCGCTGGATCCGCCGGTGACGATGACAGCGTCGGTCATGAGTTTCCTTCCGAATGGCCGCGCGCGGCGGCGATGGTCCTGGTGGTGGAACGGCCGTCGAGATAGGGGACGATGACCGTCTGGCCACCCCAGCGGTGCATGAGCTCGGCCTCGGGCAGGTCCGGCCCGCCGTCGGCGTAGTCGCCGCCCTTGACCCAGATGTCCGGGCGCAGCCGGGCCAGCACGGCCTCGGGCGTCGGCTCGTCGAAGACCACGACGGCGTCCACGCAGTCGAGGGCGGCCAGCAGCCGGGCCCGGTCACCCTGGCCGGTGAGCGGCCGGTCGGGGCCCTTGAGGGCGGCGACGCTGGAGTCGGAGTTGAGGCAGACGACCAGGCAGTCGCCCAGCTTGCGGGCGGCCTGCAGGGTCGCCAGGTGACCGATGTGCAGCAGGTCGAAGCAGCCGCCGGTGGCCACGACCGTGCCGCCCTGGGCGCGGACCCGGGAGATCACCCGGCTCGCCTCCTCGGTCTGCCGGTCGGGCTTGTCGGCAGGCGGGGCGAGGGCGACGGTGACGCCGCCGGCCGCCACGTACTCGGTCGCCGCGGTCACCGCCTGCTGGACCGCCTCGGAGACCAGCGCGCCGGAGGCCAGGGCCAGCGCGGCGGTCGCGGCGAACCGGTCACCGGCACCGCAGGTGTCCCCGTCGGCGGCCCTCGGGGCGGGCACGACCAGCGGCGTCGGCCCGGCGTGACACAGCACCGCGCCGTTCGCGCCGACGGTCACGGCGACCGCACCGGCCCGCCAGCGCTGCCGCAACTGCTGCCCGGCACGGTGCACAGTGCTCAGCATCGGCCCGGAACCGGCGTCGTCGGCCAGCTTGCGGACCTCGGCCTCGTTCGGGGTCACCAGCCGCACATTGGGCACCGGGGCCGGCCCGTTCGGGTGCGGATCCCAGACCACGGGCGCCTTGGCCTCCTGCAGCGCGGTACGCAGCCGGGGGTTGCGGGCCACGCCCCGGCCGTAGTCGCTGACCAGGATGGCCGAGGCTTCCTTGAGCACCTCGAGGGCGGCCTCGCTCGGGTCACCCGGTGCCACCGGCTCGCCACCCCGGTCGAGGCGCACCAGCACCTGGCCGTCGGCGCGCAGCCGGACCTTCTCGGCGGTCGCCCCCGGCAGCGGCAGCGGGTAGACCGCGATGCCGGCCTCGGTCAGCAGCTCGCAGAGCCGGCTCCCGGCGGCGTCGTCGGCGATCGCGGTGACCAGAGCGACGTCGTGACCCTGACCGGCGGCCAGCAGTGCGGCCAGACCGGCCCCGCCCGGCCGGTCGGTGACGGACTCCTCGTCCAGCACCGGAGCGGGCGCGTCCGGCGCGACCCGCCGCACCGTCCCCTCGACGTCCCGGTCCAGCAGGGTGTCCCCGACAATGACCAGCAGCGGCCCGTTCATGACGCCAGCACCGGCTGCATGCGCCGCGCGGGTCGCGCCGGTGCTTTTCCCAGCACCACCGGCAGCGCCCGGTCCAGGTGCTCGCACATCACGTGGACCGAGATCAGGTGCAGCTCCTGGACCACCTGCGAGTCCGGCGACGGGCAGCAGAGCGCCTCGTCGCAGGCATCGGCGAGCGGGTTCGGGCCCGGCCCGCACATCGCCCAGGTCCGCACGCCGATCTCGCGGGCGGCGTCGGCGGCGGTGAGCAGGTTCGGGCTGCGGCCGCTGGTCGACAGCAGCAGCAGGACATCACCCGGGCGGCCGTGGGCGCGGACCTGGCGGGCGAAGATCTCGTCGAAGCCGTAGTCGTTGCCGATCGCGGTGACCGCCGACGAGTCCGGGGTCAGTGCGATCGCCGACAGCGGCATCCGTTCGTCGCGCAGCCGGCCGACCAGCTCGGCCGCGAGGTGCTGGGCCTCGGCCGCGCTGCCGCCGTTGCCGGCGATCAGCAACCGCCCGCCGTGACCGAGGTGCCGGGCGAGCTCGCCGCCCCAGCGGGCCAGCCGGTCGGCGGCCGCCGCGCGGTACGGCAGCAGCGCCGCGGCCAGGCCGGTGAGGTGTTCGTCCAGGAGGTCCATCAGGCGACTGCCTCTCGGGTCTGGTCCTCGGCCACGGTGCGGCCGGTGACTGCGGCGTAGACGGCGGCGAGCCGGAGGGCCACGTGCCGCCAGGAGTAGGAGTGGGTGGCCCGGTCGACGGCGGCCGCCGCGTAGGAGAACCGGCGCACCTCGTCGGTGACCAACCGGCGCAGCGCCGACGCGAGCGCCCGCGGGTCCCGGGCCGGCACCAGGTCGCCGGTGATCCCGTCGACCACGGTGTCGGTGAGCCCGCCGACGGCCGTGGCGACCACGGGCACCCCGCAGGCCATGGCCTCCAGCGGGGTCAGGCCGAAAGGCTCGTACCAGGGAGTGGCGGCGAGCAGGTCCGCGGAGCGGTACCAGCGCGGCATGTCGGCGGCGGCCACGGCACCGGCGAGCCGGACCCGGTCACCGACCCGGCTGCGCTCGGCGAGGGCGCGCAGCTTGCGGGCGTACGGGTGGTCGTCGACCGACCCGTCCGGCGGTCCCCCGACGATGACCAGCTCGGCCCCGGGCACTGCCGGCATCGCGCGGATCAGGTCCTCGTAGCCTTTGCGCTCGACCAGCCGGCCCACCGTGATGATCCGCGGCACGTCCGGGTCGCGGGGCTCGGCCGGGCCGTCCGGGCGGAAGCGGCCGGTGTTGACGCCCGAGGGCACCAGCGCCATCCGGGATCGGGGCACGCCCATCCTGATGAGCTCGCGGACCTCGTCCTGGCACTGCACGACGACCCGGTCGACGACCCGGCCCAGCTGGCGTTCGTAGGCCACCCGGTGCGCCGGGCTGGTGTCGGCGGCGCCCTGGTGACGGCGCTTGACCGAGCCGAGCGCGTGATAGGTCTGCACGACCGGCACGTCGCAGGCCCGTCCGGCGGTCACGGCGGCCAGCCCGCTCATCCAGAAGTGCGCGTGGGCGACGTCCGGCAGCCAGTGCTCGCGCCAGTCGGCCGCCATCCACTCGGCGAAGTCACCCATGAACGGCAGCAGGTCGTCCTTGGGCAGCACGGTGGCCGGTCCGGCCGGCACGTGCACGACCTGGAAGCCGTTGGCCGGGACCACCCGGGGCTGGTCCGGGCTCTCCCGCCGGGTGTAGACCCGCACCTCGTGGCCCTGGTCGACCAGGGCGGCGGCGAGTTCGGCGACGTGCGCATTCTGGCCGCCCGCGTCCACGCCACCGAGGGCGGAGAGCGGGCTGGCGTGCTCCGAGATCATCGCTATGCGCATGTCTCCTCCTCCAACAAGCGGTCCCAGTCCGCGAGGAACCGGTCCAGGCCGTAGCGGGCCAGCGCCACCTGGCGGGCCCGGGCGCCGAGCAGGCGGGCCTGCTCGGGCTCCTCGATCAGCCAGTGGGCGGCGTCGACCAGCGTGTCGACGCGGGTGGCGAGCACCCCGGCGTCGTCCGGCACGGCGGCGATCGCCTCGGTGGTGGCCAGTGCGAGCACCGGCATGCCGATCTGCATGGCCTCGATCAGGCTGAGCCCCAGCGAGGTCCACCGGCACAGGTGCAGGTACGCCCGCCGCTGCGCGATCTCGGCGTGCATCCGGGCCTGCGGCGGGTCGTCGTAGGTGGTGACCCCGTCCAGGTGCAGGCCGGCGACGCCCATGCCGTACACGTCCAGGGGGGCCACCGCCGCGAACCGGGGCATCAGGTCGGTGCCGGTGACCCGGTTGCGGCGGACCGGCTCGTTGGTGACCACCGCGAAGCGGTCCAGCTCGCCGGTCCAGCGCGCGGCCGGCTCGACGATGCCGTGCTCGATCACCGTGGTCCGGGTGCCGCCGACGTCCCAGAACAGGTCGTTGAAGTGGGTGACGTGGGCGACGACCAGGTCGTCCCGGTCGGCCATCGGGTGCCGGCTGTTCGGCACGTCGCCCTTGGGAGTGTTGTGCTCGACGTAGATCTTCGGCACGTCCAGGTGCGCGACCCGGTCGAGCTCCTCGGGCCGTTGCAGCACGACGACGTCCACGTCGCGCACGTCGGCCAGGTCGACCTCCTCGACGGAGGCGGGCCAGTCGAAGGTGCGGGCCCGGCCGCGGCCCCACTCGTCGCGGGCGGCGTTGACGGGCACGAGGTAGCGGTGCTTGCCCTGGACGAACGACGTCGTCCAGGAGCCGTGCACGTGCCAGAGCAGGATGTTCACGCGGCTACCTCACTGATGACGGGAACGGGGACACCGAGCAGGCGTACGGCGGCGACGACCTCGGCCGGATCGATCCGGGTCAGGCACGGGTGGCCCGGCACGGGACAGACCGCGGCGCGGGTGTCACGGCAGGCCGCGGCGGGATCGCCGAGGCGCACGTAGGGCACCCGGTACGGGCCCCACTGACCGAACGGGACGGTGGGTGCGTAGAGGCTGACGACGGGGGTGCCGGCCGCCGCGGCGAGGTGGGCCGGGCCGGTGTTGCCGACCACCACACAGGACGCCCCGGCGATGATCCGGGTCAGCTCGGCCAGGCTGGTCGGGCCGGCCGGCGTACCCACGGCGGCGGCCAGCTCCTGCTCGTCCGGGCCGCCGGTCACGACCACCCGGTGTCCCGCGCGCTCCAGCGCGACGACGATCGCCCGCATGGTCTGCGGCGGGCAGGCCCGGGCGTCCACGGAGGCGCCGGGGTGCACGACAACGTAGTCACCGGCGGTGTCCGGTGCGTCCACCCGGACCCGCAGGGCGCCGTCGTCACCGTCCGGCAGGGCGAAACCGGCGGCTGCCGCGACCGAGCGGGCCCGCTCGGCCTCGGGCACCCCCACCGGTACGCGGTGCCGCACGTCCAGCAGCGAGCCGGGATAGTCGTCACTGATCGCCGTGATCCGCCCGACCCCGGCCGTCCGCAGCAGCAACGCCAGGGGCAGGGCGGACTGGTGGAACGAGGTGAAGACCACGGCCTCGTCGGCGCCGACAGCGGCGAGCCGGGCGACCAGGTCACCGGCGAAGTCCGGGCCGACCGGGGCCGGCTCCGGGTCGATCCACGGCAGCCGGGCCTCGATGATCTCGTCGACGCCGGGCAGCAGCTCGGCGGCGGCCCGCCCGCGCGGCCCGCAGAGCAGCACGACCCGGTCGGCGCCGGCCGCGACGGCCCGGATGCCCGGCCCGGTGAGCAGCACGTCCCCGGCCGAGTCGGACCGCACGACCAGCACGGTGCCGCCCGGCCGGCGCGGCTCGCGCGGGGTGACCAGCGCCTGACGCTCGAGGATGAGGTCGACGGCACCGGTCAGGTCGGCGGCTCGCGCGGGCGCCGCGGCGACCTCGAGACTCAGCGTCACGGCGGTCGGCACGATGATCCCGGTGGCGCCGGCCGCCCCGGCGGCGACCATGTCCCGGCCGATGTCCCCGACGACGACACAGCGCGCCGGGGTCGTGCCCAGCGTCGCGGCGGCCGCCAGCACCAGGCCGGGGGCGGGCTTGCGGCAGGCGCAGCCCGCGGTGTCGTCGTGCGGGCACACCTGCCAGGTGTCGAACGGGCCGAGCAGCTCCTCGACCCGGGCGTTGACCGCGGCGAGCTGCTCCGCGGTGAACAGCCCCCGGGCCAGGCCGGACTGGTTGGTCACCACGCCCAGCCGCAGCCCCGCGGTCCGCAGCCGGTCCAGCGCCTCCCGGGCGCCCGGCATCGGCTCGACCAGCGCCGGGTCGCCGTTGTAGGGCACGTCGACAATGAGAGTGCCGTCCCGATCGAACAGGACGGCATCGAAGAGAGCGGTCACGGCGCGTTCTCCAGGGGACGCGCGCCCCGCCATATGAACCAGCCGTGCACCCAGTGCGCGACGGCCACGGGCGGGATCGCGGCGCTGGTGGCGAGCATCGTGACCACCTCCCGGCGGTCCCGGGGACCGGGCTTGATCCGGGCGGCGGCGAACTCCGCGGTCCCGGCACCCCAGGCGGCCGCCGCGGCGGCGGCCACGGTCAGTGCTCCGCGTCTCCGGGTGAGCAGGGCGGTGGCCAGCGCGCCGGCGGCGAGGGTGCCGGCGGCGGTGACGGCCAGGTGCCGGGGGCGGCGGCCGGGCGGGATGTCGAGCCGGCCGCGCCAGCCCGGGCCGTACAGGCGACGCAGCAGCGCGTCGTCGGCGTTGCCGCGCTGGGTGCGCACGCTGACCCAGCGGTCCTCGGGACGGACCGGGTGGGTGACCGTCCGCGCGCCCCGGACCAGGTCCCAACCCGCCGCCCGCACCCGGTACGCCAGCTCGGCGTCCTCGCGGAAGGCCCGGGGCAGCCGCTCGTCGAAGCCACCGGTGGCCTCCAGCGCGGCCCGCCGGTACGCCATGTCGGCGGTGATCCAAGCGCCGTCCGCGAGCGCCGCGGTGACCCGTTCCCAGTCGGTCGGCCGTCGGTCCTCCGGCAGCGGCACGCGCAGCCGGCCCTGCACTCCCCCGGTCGACGCGGAGGCGCCGGTGAGGTCGGCGGCCAGCCGGACGAACCAGTCCGGATCGGGCAGCACGTCGTCGTCGAGGAACGCCACCCACTCGTGGCTCGCGGCGTGCCAGCCGACGTTGCGGGCGGCGGCCGGACCGGCGGCCCGGCCGGTGAGGATCTTCGCGTCGACGCCCGGCGGGAGCTCGAGCTCCTCGGCCCGGGCCGGGCGGTCGTCGACCAGCAGCAGCTCCACCGGCAGCGGGGCCGGGGCGCCGGCGGCCAGGGCGCTCAGCAGGGCGGTGAGGCTGGGCCGGCCGAGGGTCGGGACGACGACGGAGACTCCGGTCATCGGCCGCCCCCGAAGGCCGCGGCGCGGTGCACCGCGAACGGCCCGAGAGCCAGCAGGTCGACCGGGGCGGAGCCGAACAGCTCCATCGCCTCGCGCGGAGTGTCCACCATGGGCCGTCCGGCGGTGTTCAGGGAGGTGTTGACGACCACCGGCAGGCCGCTGAGCCGCTCGAACTCGGCGAGCATCTCGGCCACCAGCGGCTCGGTCTCGGTGTGCACGGTCTGCACCCGGGCGGTGCCGTCGACGTGCACGACGGCCGGGATCCGGTCCCGCCACTCGGGCTTCACCTGGTGCACGAAGAGCATGTACGGGCTCGGGTAGACGCCGTCGAAGATGTCGGCGAAACGCTCGGCCCGGACCATCGGCGCGATCGGGCGGAACTGCTCGCGGCCCTTCACGTTGTTCATCCGGGTCTGGGTGTCCGGGTCGCCGGGGTGGGCCAGCAGCGACCGGTGGCCCAGGGCGCGGGGGCCGTACTCGCTGCGGCCCTGGTACCAGGCCACGATGCCGTTGTCCGCGAGCACCCGGGCGGCCTCGGCGGCGATCGACTCCGGCCGGGTGTACGGCAGGGCGGCCCGCTGCAGCTCGGCCTCGAGCTCCTCGTCGCTCCACCCCCGGCCCAGGTCGGCCCCGGCGAACGGCACGACCGGACCGGCCTCGCGGGAGACGCTCAGCGCGGCACCCAGCGCGGTGCCGGAGTCACCGGCGGCCGGCTGCACCCAGACCCGCTCGTACGGGCCCTGCGCCGCGATCCGCGCGTTGGCCACGCAGTTGAGCGCGGTGCCACCGGCCATGGTCAGCGTCTTCGGGCCACCGGCGGCGTCGTACGTCCACCGGGCCAGGTCGAGCATGACCTCCTCGAGCCGGGCCTGCACGCTGGAGGCCAGGTCGGCGTGCGCGTCGGTCATCTCGCCCTCGGCACTGCGGGCCTTGGCCAGCGCGGACCAGTCGATGCGCTCGACGGTGAAGCCGCCGTCGTCGTTGGCGTGCACGAGCTCACGCAGCAGCGGCAGGAACTTCGGCGTGCCGAACGAGGCCAGCGCCATCACCTTGTACTCGTCGCTGGAGTGCAGGAAGCCCAGGTGCCGGGTCAGGTCCTCGTAGAGCAGGCCGAGCGAGTGCGGCAGGCCCTGTCCGGCGAGGACGGTCAGCTCGCCGTCGCGGTAGACGCCGGACAGGTGGCTGGCCACCTCACCGCGCCCGTCGAGGACCAGCACGGCGCTGTCCTCCTCGACGGCGAGGCCGGCCGAGGCGGCGTGGGCCACGTGGTGCGGGACGAAACGGACATGCTCCGGGTCGAGCCCGGGCAGTGCGGCGGCCAGGAACTGCGGCGCCCGCCGGGCGTAGTCGACGCGCAAGTGGTCCCACGGGTCGGCCAGGCCGAGCTCGGCGGCGTCCCGGGTCAGGCCGGGATCGAACGAGTACGCGACCGCGTCCAGGTCGCCGGGCTTGAGGCCGGCGCTCTCCAGACACCAGGCGGCGGCGAGCTCGGGCAGCTCCCAGGCGGAGAACGGCACCGGCCGCTTGCCGTGCTTGCGCCGGCTGAACCGCTCCTCCTCCGCGGCGGCGACCACCTGGCCGTCGACGACCAGGGCGGCGGCCGGATCGTGGAAGATCGCATTGATACCGAGGACACGCATGGCGCCCCGGGTACCCCGGCCCTATCGAGTTATTCGCTAGATCACTGACTTCTTCACGACTTCTTCAGCACTTCTTCAGAGGCCTGCGACCTGCACTGATAAAGGACGACGCCGCGTTTGCGAAGCCGGCTGATGGGCAACCGGCGAACCATGCATGACGTCGGACAACTCATCGGTGGAACCTGGACACCCGGCAGCGGGAGCGGCCGGCTGACCGTACTGAACCCCGCGGACGGCACTCCCGTGACCAGCGTCGCGATCGCCTCGGAGGCCGATGTGGCCGCCGCGGTGAAGGCCGCGCGCGACGCCGCCCCCCTCTGGAGCCGGACCGCCGCGGGCGCCCGGGCGGCTGCCCTGCACGCGGCGGCGGACGCGGTCGAGGCCGCCGCGGACGAGCTCGCCGAGCTGATGAACGCGGAGATGGGCAAGCCCGTCGACGGCGCGAAGGACTCGATCGGCGCGGGCGTCGGCACTCTGCGCCAGTACGCCGAGCTCGGACCCACCCACCGGGGCCGGGCCCTCGCCGGCAACGACGAGGCGATCGACCTGATGGCGTACGGGCCGCGCGGGGTGGTGGCGGTAGTGACGCCGTGGAACGACCCGGTCGCCGTCTCCTGCGGCCTGCTCGGCGCGGCCCTGGTGACCGGCAACACGGTCGTGTACAAGCCGAGCGAGCGCACCCCGGCCACCGGCCGGCGCCTCGCCCAGCTCCTCGCCCCGCACTTCCCGGACGGAGTGTTATCGCTGCTCAGCGGCGACGGCACGGTCGGAGCGGCGCTGGCGTCGGCGGAGGTGGACGTGGTCGCGCACGTCGGCTCGACCGCGACCGGCCGGGCCATCGCGGCGGCCTGCGCGACGACCGGCGCCAAGGCGCTGCTGGAGAACGGCGGCAGCGACCCGCTGATCGTCGACGCGGACGTCGACCCGGCGTGGGCGGCACAGCAGGCGGCGCTCGGCTCCTTCGCCAACTCGGGGCAGATCTGCGTGGCCGTGGAACGGATCTACGCGCACCGTGACATCGCGGACGCGTTCCTGCACGAGCTGGCCGAGCAGGCGAGGACCTGGGCGGGCGACATCGGGCCGCTGGTCGACACCCGGCTCCGCGAGGCGGTGCACGCCCAGGTCAGCGCGGCGGTGCAGGACGGCGCGCGGGTGCTCACCGGCGGCGAGGTGCCGGACGGACCGGGCGCGTACTACCCGCCGACCGTGCTGGCCGACTGCACCGACGACATGGCTGTGCTGCGCGAGGAGACCTTCGGCCCGGTCGCCCCGGTGATGGTCGTCGACTCGTTCAGCGAGGCGCTGGCCCGGGCCGCGGAGTCGCCGTACGGGCTGGCCGCGACGGTGCTGACCGGCTCGATGAGCCACGCCCAGCAGGCCTGGCGGGAGCTGCCGGTCGGCACCGTCAAGGTCAACGCGGTCTTCGGCGGCGCTCCCGGCGGCGCGGCGCATCCGCGCGGCGGCAGCGGGCAGGGCTTCGGGTACGGCCCCGAGCTGCTCGACGAGCTGACCGTCATGAAGGCGGTCCACCTGGAGGCCCCGCCCGCCGGGTGGTGATGCCTACCGGGTGGTGAGGACCCGCAACGCGTCCTCCACAGTGTCCGGAAGTGGCCGGCGCCGGCGCAGCGCCCACGGGAGCAGGCGCGCCGCGTCGGCCACACCCCGCCGATCGTCCCGCCAGGCCGACACCGCGGTCTTCGCCACCACGGCCGGCGGGCGGCGCAGCAGGGCGGTGAGCACCCGGTTGCGGGCCTCGATGCGGTGCCGGGCGCTGTTGTCGCGGCCGGTCGGCAGGGGCAGGTGGCGCACCGTCAGCTCGGGTGCGTAGATCTGCAGCCAGCCGGCGGCGGCCAGGTCCATGGCCAGCAGGGCTTCTTCGCCGTACACGTGCAGTTTGGGGTTGAAGCCCCCCACCTGCAGGAACGCCTCCCGCCGGACCGCGACCGCGCAGGCCAGGAAGCCCAGCACGGCCGGCCCGGGCGCACCCTCGGGGACTCCGAGGGGTGCGGCGGCCATGGCCTCGGAGACCGGGTCGACGCGGGAGTGCGGCCCGACCAGCACCCGGGCGCTGAGCAGACCGACCCGCGGGTGGTCGCGCAGCAGCGCGGCCGCGCCGGCGAGCGAGCCGGGCTCCCAGTACGAGTCGTCGTCGGCGAACGCGACATACGGGGTGCGAGCCAGCTCCACGCCGACGTTGCGCGCGGCGGCTCCCCTGTTCTCACCCAGGCGCACCACGGTGACCTGCGGGAAGGCAGCCTCGATGGCGTCCGGGCTGCCGTCGTCGGAACCGTTGTCGACCAGGATGACCGGGCCCTCGTGGTGCGGGATGGTCTCGAACAGCCGGGCGCGCCGGTTACGGGTGGCCACCACGACGGTGACTTCGCTGATCATCGCAGCGGCCTACCCGCACCGGCCCGGGACGAAACGGTAAGTCTCACACCCGCTGCAGCTTGTCGTGCAGGTCCTTCTGGAAGAAGTCGATGAAGCCGTCCGGGTCCGGGCCCGCGTTCTGCAGGACGATGTGGTCGAAGCCCGCCTCGGTGTACTTCTTCACCGCGGCCACGTACGGCTCGGCGTCCGGACCCAGCGCGAACTGGCCGCGGACGTCCTCCTCGCGCACCGTCTGCGACGCCGCGTCGAAGTTCACCGGGTTCGGCAGCTCGCTCATCACCTTCCAGCCGGTCAGCGCCCACCGGGTGGTCCTGAGCACCTCCTGGACGCCGGCCTCCTCGGTCGGGGCCCAGGCCATCGGCACCTCGGCGTAGCGGGGACCGGACCCGCCGGCGCCGGTGTAGCTCTCGATCAGGTCGGAGCGCGGCTCGGTGGCGAACAGCCCGTCACCCAGCTCGGCGGCCATCGCGGCGGCGCTCTTCCCGCCGGCCGCGACGGCGATCACCGGGAGCTGGTCCGGCAGGTCGAAGACCCGGGCGTCCTCCAGCTGCAGGTGCTTGCCCTCGTACGACTGGTAGCCGCCCTGCCAGAGCAGCTTGATGATCTCCAGCGCCTCGCGCAGCCGCTCGTGCCGGCCGCGGACACTCGGGAAGCCCTGTCCGACGACGTGCTCGTTGAGCCGCTCCCCCGCGCCGATGCCCAGGGTGAACCGGTTGTCCGACACGATCGCCAGCGTCGCGGCCGCCTGGGCGATGATCGCCGGGTGGTACCGCACGGTCGGGCAGGTCACGCCGGTGGCCAGGCCGATCCGCTCGGTGCGCGCGGCGATCGCCCCGAGCACGGTCCAGGCGAACGGCGAGTGCCCCTGCACGTCCAGCCATGGGTGGTAGTGGTCGCTGATCTCGACGAAGTCGAAGCCGGCCTGCTCGGCCCGCACCGCCTGCTGGATGAGCTCCTTCGGGCCGAAACCCTCGGCCGACAGCTTGTATCCGAACTTCACAGTCATGCGATTCCTGTGCCCGGGCAGTGCACCGACAAACGCCGGGCTTGCCCCCTTCGGGACAGCCCGGCGTCGGTCGTACGGGTCAGGACCTGGCGTCGCTGACCGCCTGCTTGCTCTGGTCCTTGGCGTCCTGCGCCGAGGACTGGGCCTGCTGCTTGGTGGTCTGCGCGGCGTCGGTGGCGGTCTCCTTGACCTGGCCGACCGCCTGCTGCACCGTGCCCGACACGTCGTCCTTCATCTCGGACGCGATGTCCTTGACCTTGTCGGTCAGGTCGCCGCTGTGCTCCTTGAGCTGCTGGCCGGCCCGCTTCTCCGCGTCGGTGACGGGGATGAGCGTGGCGGCGAGCATGCCCACGCCGAAGGCGATGATGCCGGCGGCGAGCGGGTTGCCCTGAGCTTGCTGGGCGACCGCCTGGGGAGCGCTGCGCACGGCGTCGGCGGCGCTGTGCGCCTTGTCGCCGGCGGCGTCCGACAGGCTCGACGCCTTGTCCTGCACCGTGCCGAGGGCCGAGGAGGCCTTGTCCTGCACGGTGCTGGCGGCCGACGAGGCCTTGTCCTGCACGGTGCCCGCGGCGTTGCCCGCCGAGTGCCTCGCGTGCTCCGAGCTACCCATGACCTTCTCCTTCACGGACGTCCAGCGGCGCTGGGCGGCCTTGGTAGGGCTGGTCTTCTCCGCCAGCAGATCCACGTGACGGGTCATGGAGGCGCGCGTCGCCTCGATGTCCTGCCTCAACCGGTCGGGTTCTTCAGCCATTGCGCGTCCTCCTTGAGGGTGTCGACGGTGCGCCGCGGGGTCGGGTCCACGGTCTTGAGCTTCTTGCGGCCGTTGGCGTAGAGCACGGCGCCGACGATGCCCCAGAGCACGGCGACGATGAGCGCGGCCCAGCCCGGGTCCATCACGTTGCTGAGCGCGGCGACCAGCGCGAAGCTGAGCAGGACGACGACGAGGTAACCGGCGAAGCCGGCCGCGCCGAGCATGCCGGCGGCCTTGCCCGCCTTGGTCGCCTCCTGCTTCAGCTCGACCTTGGCCAGCTCCACCTCCTGGCGGAACAGCGTGGACAGGTCGTTGCTGATGTTGCCGATCAGTTCACCGACGGAGGTCTCGCTGACCTCTTCGGCGTGATCACGCGAGTGCCCGGTGGAGTAAGGGGCGGTCATCGGGTGCCACCCGGGTAATCCCGTGTGGTCTCGGTGACGTACTCCTCCTCCACCACTACCGGCGTGCCGGTGCCCGTCGAGGCGTACTCGGTGGAGGCCGCGGGGTAGCCGGTGGTGGTGCCCACGGCCGGGTCCACGTAGCCACCGGTCGTCGTGCCGGTGGTGTAGCCGGTCGTGCCCGTGGTGTAGCCCGTCGTGCCGGTGGTGTAGCCGGTGTCGTAGGTGCCCGGGTTGGACACGAACGAGTCACTGGCGGGCTTGTCCGCCGTGAGCTCGTCGGCCTTGGCCACGCCCTTGCCGAGCCGGGCCACCACGAAGCCGGCGGCCAGGGCGCTCGCCAGGAACGCGCCGGGACGACGCCGGGCGAAGTCCTGGACCTCGCGCAGCACGCCCTCGGGGCCGTGGTGCTCCAGGTAGCCGGCGAGCTGCCGGCCGCTGTCGGCCACGCGGGAGACGATCTGGGTGGCGGGCGACTCGGAACGGTCGCCGCGCATCTCGTCCAGGTGGTCGGCCATCTCGCGGATGCTGCCCACGAGCTTGTCGTTCTGCGTCCGGGCCTGTTCGCTCACCTTGCCGCGAACCTCGGATGCCACGTTGCGGACCTGGGTCTTCGCCTCGGAGCCGACCCGCTGGGCCTGCTGCTTGGCGGTGTCCTTGACGTCGCTGGCGGCCTGACCCGCGGCCTGGGCGGTCTGTCCGGCGGCCTGCTTGACCGCGGACTGGTCGCCGCCCGAGGAGCCCTGACCGGTCGCCGGGTACGTCTCGGCGGGGTAGGTGGTCTCGGGATATGTCGTCGCCGCGTAGGTCTCGGTGACCGGCACGTCGGCGAGGGGGGTGGTGTCCGGCGCGCGGGCGCCCGCAGACGGGTCACTCATTGCTGCCTCCATCGTGGTTCGTTCGTCCGTTGGTGCTTCGCCACATTCAGTACCCCTAGTCGCGCCGGCTAACGCGTAAAATCGCCCGGACAATGCCGCGAATTCTCCCCGCATAGATCCGTTTCCAGCGGGTACTCACCTACGCTCTCTTCTCCTACAGCGCCCATCGGTTTACCATGCTGTGGACGATCGGACCGGTCAGCCGCAGAGGAGCACCGCGATGGACGACATGCTGGACGAGGCCACCTACGACCGGCGCCGGCTGGCCCAGTGGCGGGCCGGGGCGGCGACCGGCTTCTCCCGCCGGGACCTGCTCAAACTGTCCGCCGCGGCGAGCGCCGGCCTGGCCGGGGTGAGCGCCGTCGGCGGCGCGGCAGCCGCCGCGGCCGGGCCCGTCGTCAAGCCGCTGCCCCCCGAGTTCTTCACCGTGCACGGCACCAACGCCGAGATGCGCTGGTCCGCGCTGGCCGATCAGGGCTATCTGGTGCCGATCGATCGCTTTTTCGTCCGCAACCACACCAGCACCCCGATCATCGACGCGGCGAAATGGCGGCTGCGCCTCTTCGGCGCCGGGCTGCGCCACGAACCGATTTCGATAACGTATGACGAATTGCGTCGCCTGCCGGACGAAACAATCACCGCGACGGTGGAATGCGCGGGTAACGGCCGCAGCTACTTCACCACTCAGCAGGGTCAGACAGTGTCGGGTACGGCGTGGAAGCTCGGCGGCGTCGGCGTGGCCCGCTGGCGCGGCGTCCGGCTGTCCACCGTGCTGCGCCGGGCGGGCCTCACCCGCCACGCGGTGGACGTGCTGCCGGCCGGGCTGGACCCGAACTTCGTCAGCGGCGGCGTGGACCTGGGCCCGGTCCGCCGGCCGCTGCCGATCCGCAAGGCGCTGCACGACGTGCTGCTCGCGTACGAGATGAACGGCGAACCGTTGCCGCCCGACCACGGCCACCCGGTGCGGCTGGTAGTTCCCGGCTGGATCGGCGTCGCCTCGATCAAATGGCTGGGCAGCATCGAGGTCAGCGACGTTCCGCTGTTCTCACCCTGGAACACCCAGTTCTACCGCCTGTTCGGCCCGGACCGCCCGGCCGAGGGCGAGCCCTTCGACCGCCAGGTCCTCAAGAGCGCCTTCGAACTGGACCCGGGCGCGCAGGTGCCCGCGGGCCGGCCCCTGCGGCTGCGCGGCCGGTCCTGGTCGGCGGCGGGCGCGATCCGGCACGTGGACGTCAGCACGGACGGCGGCGCGACCTGGCGCCGGGCCCGCAAACTCGGCGGCAGCGAGGGTGCGGCCTGGCAGCGCTGGGAGACCGACTGGCGGCCGGCCCCGGGCCCGCACGAGCTGCTGGCCCGGGCGACGGACGTCCGCGGCAACACCCAGCCGGACGTGGCGACGTACAACGAGCTGGGCTATCTGTTCGACGCCGTGGTCCGGCACCCCGTGGTGGCCGTCTGACCGGCCGGCCGCGGTCGGTCAGCCGTGCCAGGTGCGCCACAGGGCCGCGTACGTGCCGTCCGCCGCGACCAGCTCGTCGTGGGTGCCCAGCTCCACCAGCCGGCCGCCGTCCATCACCGCCACCCGGTCCGCGTCGTGCGCGGTCTGCAGCCGGTGCGCGATCGCGATCACGGTACGGTCGTGCAGCACCGCGGCCAGCGACCGTTCCGCGTCCCGGGCGGTCGTCGGGTCGAGCAGCGCCGTCGCCTCGTCCAGCACCACCGTGTGCGGATCGGCCAGGACCACCCGGGCCAGCGCCAGCTGCTGGGCCTGGGCCCCGTCGAGCACGAAGCCGTCGCCGCCCAGCCGGGTGTCCAGGCCGTCCGGCAGCTCCCGGACCCAGTCCGCACCGACGATGGCCAGCGCCGAACGCAGGTCGTCGTCGGAGGCGTCCGGTGCGGCCAGGGTCAGGTTGTCGCGGACCGCGTCGCGGAACACGTGGTGCTCCTGGGTGACCAGCACGACCTGGCGGCGCAGCAGGCTCGGCGGCAGGTCGGCGATCGGCACCCCGCCGACGGTGAGCGTGCCGGCGCGGGGGCGGTCGACCCCGGCCAGCAGCCGGCCGAGGGTGGACTTGCCCGCGCCGGAGCGGCCGACCAGGGCGAGCCGCTCCCCCGGGCGCACGGTCAGATCGACGCCGCGCAGCACATCGCGCCCGCCGTCGTAGGCGTACCGCACGCCGCGCGCCTCGATCCGGTCGCCGGCGGGTGCGCGGCGCTCGGTGACGACCGCCCGCGGGATCATCGCCAGCCCTTCCACCCGGGCGAAGGACGCGCCGCTGCTCTGCAGCTGCTCCAGCCAGATCAGGATCGCGTCCAGGGGCACAGCGAGCTGGCGCAGATACAGGGCGGTCGCCGCGACGGCGCCCAGCGAGAGCAGCCCGTTGACATAGAGCGAGCCGCCGACCAGCAGCACGGCGACCACCGGCACCACGTAGGAGACGTCGACCGCGGGGAACAGCACGCTGCGCAGGAACAAGGTGCGCAGCCGGGTCCGGCGGGCCCGGGCGATCGCGGCGTCGCCGGCCGCCCGGCGGCGTTGCTGCAGGCCCAGGGCCTCGACCGTACGGGTGCCGGCGATCGTCGAGGCCAGCTCGTCGGCCAGCGCCGACCCGGCCGCCCCCTCGTCCAGGTAGGCCGTCGGCGCCCGGCGCAGATACCACCGGGTGGCCGGCGGGATCGCCGACAGTCCGGCCAGGGCCACCACGCCGAGCAACGGGTCCAGCAGGAAGACGGCGACGATCACGAACAGGGCCTGGGCCGAGGCGATGAGCACCTCGGGGATCGCGTCGCGCAGCGTCACCGCCACCGTGCTGACGTCGCCGGTGCCGCGGGCGGCCAGGTCGCCGGTCGGCACCCGTTCCACCACCGAGGCGGGCAGGGCCAGGGCCCGGTCGACGAACCGCTCGCGGACCCGGGCCGCCGTACGCTCGCCGAAGCGGTAGCCGACCGCCAGCGCCGAACGGGCCAGCACGGTCTGCGCGACCGTGCACAGCAGGATCGCGCCGGCGAGCTGGTCGACGGCGTGCACCGAGGCGTGGCCGCTGGTGACCGTGTCGACGATGCGGCCCAGCAGCCACGGGCCGGCCAGCCCGGCGACCGCCGCGAGCGCGTTGAGCAGCACCATCAGCACGACGGCCCGCCGGTCGTCGCGGATCAGCCGGATCGCGGCCCGGCGCACGTGGGCGCCGCCGGCGATCGGCAGGGTGCTCACCGGACGACCTCCGGCATCGCGGCCTCCCCCGCCGCCCGGGTGACCAGTGCGCGGTAGCCGGGCTCGGTGTCGAGCAGGGCGCGGTGGGTGCCGGTGGCGGCCAGCCGGCCGTCGACCAGGTAGTGCACGATGTCGGCCCGGTCCAGCAGCGCCGGCGAGGTCGTCGCGACCAGCGTGGTCCGGCCCGCCCGGGCGATCGGCAGGCGCTGGGCGATGGCGGCCTCGGTGTGCGCGTCCACGGCCGAGGTGGGCTCGACGGCGAGCAGGATCTCCGGGTCGGCGTGGAGGGCGCGGGCCAGCCGGATGCGCTGGCGTTGTCCGCCGGAGAGGTTACGGCCCTGGGTGTCGACGGTCGACGCGGTGCCGTCGGTGAGACCGTCCACGATGTCACCGGCGACGGCGGCGGTCAGCGCGCGGGTGACGGCGGCGTCGTCCACCGGCGACCGGCCCGCGACGATCTCACCGAGCGTGCCGGTGAACAGGTAGGCCTCGTGGTCGGCCATCAGGATCCGGTCGCGGACCGCGAGCCCGTCCATCCTCAGCTCGCCCCAGGTCGCGCGGGTCGGTCCGTAACGGCCGAGCCGGTCCATCACCGCGGCGGCGTCGGCGGGCCGGGCGCTGGCCAGCACGGTCAGCCGGCCGGGCACCACGACCACTCCGGACTCGGGGTCGCGCAGCACCGCCGGGCCGTCGGGACCCGGGCGGGCCGGCGCCGGGTCCACCGGCAGGCGCAGGAAACCCACGACGCGGCCTCCGGCGACCAGCGCGCGGCTGATGTCGAACCCGCCCTCGATGAAGAACGCGACCGGGACGACGAGCACGGCCGCGTACCCCCAGACCGCGACCAGCTCGCCGACCGTGATCTGGCCCTGGGCCGCCATCCGCGCGGCCAGCCAGATCACCACGGCCAGGAACAGCGCGGGCAGGCCGACCCCGAGTGCCTGGATCCAGCTGGTCACCGCGCCGACCAGGTAGCCCTCCTCGGCGACCCGCTGCGAGTCGCGGCGGTAGCGGCGGGCGTACGCCTCCTTGCCGCCGAGGCCGTTGAGGATGCGCAGCCCGGCCATGATGTCGACGAGCCGGTCGGCCAGCGCGCCCTGGTGGTCGCGGTAGCGGGCGCCGGCGCGCTGCAGCCGGCTGAGCATCGGGCCGACCACGATGGCCAGCACCGGCACGCCCGCCAGGACCACGACCGCGAGCAGCGGCGAGATCTTCAGCAGCAGCACGGCGACCACGACGTAGGCGACCACGGCGCCCAGCCCGGGCCCGGTCACGGTGAGGGCCTGGGCCAGCACCCAGACGTCGGCGATGCCGATGGTGACGATCTCGCCGGCGCCGATGCGCCGCGGCAGCGCGGCGCCGAGCCGGGTGGCGTGCGCGATGACGGCCCGCACGGTGCGGAAACCGCCGTCCAGCCGGATCTTCGTCATGGTGCGGTGCCGGAGGATGGCCAGCACCGCGTTGACCGCGCCGACCACGAAGAGCACAGCCACCCAGCCGGCCAGCGCGGCCAGGTCGCGCCGCTGCAGGCCGCGGTCGATGGCCTGGGAGAGCAGGTACGGCGGCAGCGTCAGCCCCACCATCCACAGCGACCCGAGCACCGCGCCGGCGGTGATCCGCAGCTTCTGCCGCCGGACGAGCCACCACAGGTACGGCAGCGGGCCACGTACGTCGGCCACCGCGTGTCCTGCTTCCGTCACGCCTTGCACCATAGAGCAGCAGCGATCATCGGCGGGAGCCCGAATTCGGGCGATGTTCACGGCCCGGTTAGTCTCCGGGCGTGACTGCCTTCGCACCCCCGCTGATCTGCGCCGAACGCGTCATCGGGGGACGCGCGCACGACTTCTCGCGCCGGGTCACGGTGATGGCGATCGTCAACCGCACGCCCGACTCGTTCCACGACCGCGGCCGGACGTTCGCGCTGGAGAAGGCGACCGGGGCGGTGCGCGCGGCGGCGGACGCCGGGGCGGACTGGATCGACATCGGCGGGGTGCCGTTCGCGCCGGGGCCGGAGGTCAGCGCGGCCGAGGAGCTGGACCGGGTGCTGCCGGTGGTGGAGGCGGCGCGCGGGCTGGCCGTGGTCTCGGTCGACACCTACCGGCCCGAGGTGGCGCGGGAGGTGATCGCGGCGGGTGCGGGAGTCATCAACGACACCTCGGGCCTGCGCGACCCGGCGATCGCGGACGCGGTGGCCGGCACCGACGCGTCCCTGGTGATCACCCACAGCCTGGCCGCGCCGCGCACGTTGCACCCGAGCCCGCGGTACGCCGACGTGACCGCGGAGGTGGCCGGCTTCCTGCGCGAGCGGGTGGCGCTGGCACTGTCCCGCGGCGTCCGGCCGGAGCAGATCATCATCGATCCGGGCCACGACCTGAACAAGAACACGTACCACTCGCTGGAGCTGACCCGGCGGCTCAGCGAGATCACCGCGATCGGCTATCCGACGCTGGCCGCGCTGAGCAACAAGGACTTCATCGGCGAGACCCTGGACCGCCCGCAGCAGGAGCGACTGGTCGGCACGGTCGCGGCGGTGGTCTTCTGCGTGACGCAGGGCGCCCGGATCGTCCGGGTGCACGACGTGCGGGCGGCGGTGGACGCGGTCCGGATGACCGAGGCGATGCTGGGGCTGCGCGAGCCGGCCTACGCCCGTCACAACATCTGACCCTCGACCGAGGGTTCCCCGGCGTCGGTCAGCAGGTCCCAGACCAGCTCCAGGGCAGAGTCGGGGGTTTCCGGGAGCTCGCCACCGTTGTCGAACGTCTCGGCGACGGCCCGTGTCAGTCGGGCGCGGACCGGTGAGACCTGCCGCATCGCCCTGACGAGAGTGCCGTTGGTGTTCAGGCCGGGGAGCACGGCCAGCCATTCGCCGAGCGGGCCGGGCAGTGGCCCTTCGAAGGTCGGCCAGCGATGCCGCACTTCGGCGTTGAGCTGCGGCAACCGCTCGATGCCGAGCCAGGTCGGATCGTAGGCGCCGAACGCCACGTGCCCGATCCGGGCCACCACGGTGGCACCCAGGCACATCGGCAGGGATGCAGCGTGGTGTAGAGCCGGGTGCGCCGGGCGCTCACCTTGTCGTCCGGCACGGCGGCGAGTGCTGCCATCTCGGCGTGGGCCAGCAGCCCCCGCGGCGCCGCCGTGTCGAAGCGCTGGTTACGACCCCGGCCCAGAATGTTTCCCGCATCGTCGGTGATGACGGCACCGACCGCGACCCCACCCTCGCGGAAGGACTCCCAGGCCATCGTCATCGCGTGTTGCCACGCCGGTTCGAGTGTCGACCACGCACGCTGGGCGGTGAGTTCGGGCATGCCGCGATCTTCACACGAAGGCGCGAACTATCCCGGCTCGGGCCCGAGCCAGCCTTTCTCGGCATTGTGGACGCCGATGAGCTCGGTCATCCACTGCTCGCGGGGCACCGCGTCCGGCCCGATGATCTGCAGCACGCCGAGCACGGTGAGCAGCATGCCGCTGGCCAGGAAGCCGCGGGCCTCCTCCTCATCCGCGCCGGTCAGATCGCGGACCGTGCGGTAGATCCGGCCGAAGCAGGCGCGCACGGTGGGCCCGAGGGCGGGATCGGCGCCCGCGGCGAAGGCGTGCAACAGGACGGTGATCAGGTCCCGTTCGGCCAGCAGGTCGTCGTAGGCGATGCCGAGGCTCTCCAGATCCGCGCGCTCCGCGGCGGCCTGGCGGAAGCGCTGCTCGACGCGGCCGGTGGCGTGCTCGGCGGCCGCCAGGAACAGCGCCTGCTTGGTGCCGAAGAGCCGGATCACGTACGGCTGCGAGACGCCGGCCAGGCGGGCCACCTGATCGGTGGTCGTGCCGGCGTAGCCACCGCGGGCGAAGGCGGTGATCGCGGCGGCCACGAGCTGCTCGTGGCGCTCCTCGGCGGTGAGGCGGGTCCTGGTCACGTTGACAGGTTATCAGTTGATAACTACGGTGGCCTCAGCTAGTTATCAGTGAATAGCAACAAGGAGATGCGATGTCCAGCCCAGCGGCTGCGCCCAGCCGGCCCCGCCCCCTCGCCGCGGTGCTGGCCGCCGTCGGCATCCCGGTCTTCATGGTCACCCTGGACAACCTGGTGGTCACCACGGCACTGCCGGTGATCCGCGCGGACCTCGGTGCGTCGGTCACCGACCTGCAGTGGTTCGTCAACGCGTACACGTTGCCCTTCGCCGCCTTCCTGCTCACCGCGGCCGCCATCGGCGACCGGATCGGCCGCCGCAGGATGTTCCTGGCCGGGATCGCGCTGTTCACCCTCGCGTCGGCCGCCGCCGCCCTGAGCACCGAGTCGTGGATGCTGACCGCGTCCCGCGCGGTGCAGGGCCTGGGCGGCGCCGCGGTCGCCCCGCTGTCCCTGACCCTGCTGGCCCAGGCGGTCCCGGACCGGCTGCGCAGCGCCGCGGTCGGGATCTGGGGCGGCATCAGCGGTCTCGGGGTCGCGGTCGGCCCGGTGGTCGGCGGCGCGGTGGTCGAGGGTCTCGACTGGTCGTGGATCTTCTGGCTGAACGTGCCGGTCGGCGTCGTGGCCGTGCTGCTGGCCGCGACCGTGCTGCCCGAGTCGCGCGGCGGTGCCGTCCGGCTCGACCCGCTGGGTCTGCTGCTCTCCGCCGCCGGCATGCTGCTGCTGGTCTGGGGCGTGGTGGACGGTCCGGACCACGGCTGGTCCTCGGCCCGCGTGCTGTCCATGCTGATCGGTGGGGCCGCGCTGCTCACCGCGTTCGTGGTCTGGCAGCGTCGCAACAGCGCGCCCATGCTGCCGCTGTCGCTGTTCCGCTCGCGGGGCTTCAGCCTGGTCAACATCGTGACGCTGACCTTCTCGGCCGGCACCTTCGGCGCGGTCTTCCTGCTGGCCCAGTTCTTCCAGGTGGTGCAGGGGCTGAGCCCGCTGGACGCCGGGATCCGCACCCTGCCGTGGACGATGGCGCCGATGGTGGTGGCGCCGCTGGCCGGCATCTTCGCCGACCGCCTCGGCGTGCGGAACCTGATCGTGGCGGGTCAGGCGCTGCTGGCCGCGGGCATCCTGTGGATCGCGCTGGCCACCACCACCGAGGTGAGCTACGGCGACCTGGTGATCGCGTTCGTGCTCAGCGGGGTCGGCATGGGCCTGACCTTCGCGCCGATCAGCACCATGGCCCTGGCCAGCGTCACCGCCCGCGAACGCGGCGTCGCCTCCGGGGCCAACAACACCATCCGCGAGCTGGGGGTGGCCGTCGGCATCGCGGTGCTGGCCTCCATCTTCAGCTCCACCGGCGACTACTCCAGCCGGCACGCCTTCGTCGACGGGCTGGTCCCCGCGGTGATCGTCGGCGCCTGCATCGTGGCAGCCGGCGGCGTCGTGGCCTTGTGGCTACCCCGCCGCCCGGCCCCGGCGGCCGGCCCGCTCCCGCCGAGCGTGCCCGAGGCGGTGCCGGCGCTTCAGCACTGACGGCTCGACCGGCTGCGCCGGGGCCCGATCGTGGGCTCCGGCGCGGTCACGCGTCTTCTTGCGGTTTCGTATCACGAATGTTTCATAATTCGGTCCAACTATTGCGGGACTGTGTCCTGCGCTGTCACGATGACCGTCGATCCGACATCCCCCTCCATCCCTAGGTCGGATCGGATCGGAGCATCCCCGTGCCCGTCTCCCGCCGTACCGTGCTGTCCACGTTGGCCGCCGGCTCCGCCGCGGCCGCCTCCCCCGCCCTGTTCGCCCGCCCGGCCGGCGCCGCGTCTCCGCCCGGCGACGTCGTCGGCAAGATCACCGTCGGCTACCAGGGCTGGTTCTCCTGCCCCGGCGACGGCGCCCCGATCGGCGGCTGGTGGCACTGGAGCCGCGACCGCTTCCAGCCGCCGTCGCCCGCCAACACCACGATCGTGTCCTGGCCGGACCTCACCGACCTGCAGCACGGCTACCCCACGGCCTACCCGAACCTGGGCAACGGTCAGAGCGCCCGGCTGTTCTCCTCCTACGACCAGCAGACGGTCGACACGCACTTCCGCTGGATGCGCGACTACACCATCGACACGGCGGCGCTGCAGCGCTTCAACCCGACCGGCGACGAGGGCCCGACCCGCGACGCCATGACGGTCAAGGTCCGCGGCGCGGCCGAGGGGACCGGCCGCAAGTTCTACATCATGTACGACGTCACCGGCTGGACCGGGATGCAGCAGGAGATCAAGAACGACTGGCTGACGAAGATGGCCGCGCACACGGCGTCACCGGCGTACGCCCGGCAGAACGGCAAGCCGGTCGTCTGCATCTGGGGTTTCGGCTTCGACGACCCCGGCCGCCCCTTCACCCCGGCCGCCTGCCTGGACGTCATCAACTGGTTCAAGGCGCAGGGCTGCTACGTCATCGGCGGCGTGCCGACGTGGTGGCGCCAGGGCATCAACGACTCGCGCCCGGGCTTCGCCGACGTCTACCACGCCTTCCACATGATCTCGCCGTGGATGGTGGGCCGGGCAGCGACCCTGGCCGACCTGGACTCGTACTACGCCAACGCCAACGTGGGTGACTACGCCGACTGCCAGGCGCACGGCATCGACTACCAGCCCTGCGTGCTGCCGGGCGACCTGTCGTCCGGGCACCGCCGGCACGGCGACTACTACTGGCGCAGCCTCTACAACATGATCCGGCTCGGCTCCCAGGGCCTGTACGTGTCCATGTTCGACGAGTTCAACGAGGGCAACCAGATCGCCAAGACGGCGCCCACCGCGGCGTTCGTGCCGGCCGGTTCGGGCATCCGGGCCCTCGACGAGGACGGCACCGCCTGCTCGGCCGACTACTACCTGCGGATCACCGCCGACGGCGGCCGGATGCTGAAGGGACAGCTCGCGCTGACCGCGACCCGCCCGACCCCACCGGTGATCGGTGGTGGCCCCGGGCCGGGCCCCGATCCGGCCCGCGATCTGGCCGCGGGCCGGCCGACCACGGAGAGCAGCCACACCCAGGTGTACGGCTCGGGTAACGCCGTCGACGGCAACCCGGGCTCGTACTGGGAGAGCGCGAACAACGCCTTCCCGCAGTGGCTGCAGGTGGACCTCGGCGCCGCCACCCCGGTGTCCCGCCTGGTCCTGCGCCTGCCACCCGGCTGGGAGACCCGCACCCAGACCATCGCCGTGCAGGGCAGCACCGACGGCGGCGCGTTCACCACCCTGTCCGCCGCGACGGGCCGTACGTTCAACCCGGCCACCGGCAACCAGGTGACGGTCACCTTCCCGAGCGCCTCCGCGCGCTACGTCCGGATCACCGTCACGGGTAACACGGGCTGGCCGGCCGGTCAGGTGTCCACGCTGGAGGCGTACGCGGGATAGCTCAGTCTCTGCGGCTTCCATCCTCAGCCGCAGGGACCCGGGATGGAAGGCCGGTGCCCGCCGGCGCCGGCCTTCCACTACGTGACGCCACCGATGATCGCCGACGCGACTTGCGCGACTCCGCAGCCCGTCAGTAGCGAGGGAAGGCCGCCCACTGCTTGACGGCGAACGCGCCGCCGCGGTGGCTCACCTCGAAGGCGCTGTGGCCGCTGAAGTGCGCCGGCAGCACCAGTGCACCGGCGTCCGCCGCCCATCCCAGCAGCCGGCGGCGGCTGGCCCGGGCCGCCGCCGGGTCCTCGCAGAAGCAGCTGTTGTGCTCCGGGTGCAGCAGCTGCAACGGCGAGTGCAGCAGGTCCCCGGCGAACAGCGCCCGGTCGTCACCCGAGCTCAGCTTGAGCACCGCGGAGCCGGGAGTGTGCCCCGGCGCCGCCTCCAGCCGCAGGTTCGCGTCGATCACGTGCGTGTCCTGCCAGAACAGGGCCTGTCCGGACTCGTGGATCGGGACGACACTGTCCTGGAAGGCGTCGCCCGCCGTCGCGGGCTGGAAGTCCGCTCGCGGCATCAGGTACGTGGCGTTCGGGAACGTCGGCACCCAGTGCCCGTCCACCAGCCGGGTGTTCCAGCCGACGTGGTCCGCGTGCAGGTGGGTGTTCACGACCAGGTCGACGTCCTCCGGGCGGACCCCGGCCGCCGCGAGCCGGTCCAGGAAGTCCCGGTCCAGGTGGTCCCACATCGGCACCGACGGGCGGGTCTTGTCGTTGCCCACGCCGGTGTCGACCAGGATCGTGCGGCCCTCGCTGCGCAGCAGCCAGGTCTGCATGGCCGCGTGCACCAGGTCGTCGCCGGCCCCGAGGTGATCGGGGACGAGCAGGTCGCGGTGCTGCTGCCAGGCGTCCGCCGGCAGGTCCGGGAAGAAGGCGCCCGGCGCCATGATCGGCCCGTGCATCTCCTCGACGCGGGTCACGGTGACGTCGCCGAGTTTGATCTCTTGCATGGTCGCTCCAGAGGGGTTGAGGGCGTACGGGGTCCGGCGCTCGTCGTCGGAGCACCAGGGGAAAGAAGAAAGGTCAGTCGGTGACGGCCCGCTCGGCCGGCACGGCGCCGCTGGTCGCCGTGCTGTGCACCAGCAACGTGAGCGCCGCCTCGGACGGCGACCCCGGCTCGGTCGTGGCGACCACCAGGACCTGGGCGTGTTCCGTGCGCAGGGTCTGCTGGGTGACGGTCAGGAGGCCCACCAGCGGGTGACGCATCTCGTAGACCGCGTCGCCGAGGGCCTTGACCCGGTGGTCGGCCCACATCGCGGCGAACCGCGGGCTCTTCATCGACAGCTCGCCGACCAGCCCGGCGAACGCCGGGTCGTCCGGGAAACAGCCGGAGGCCATCCGCAGCGTCGCCACCACGGCGCGGGACTTGGCCGGCCAGTCGGCGTACAGCTCGCGGGTGTGCTCGTCGAGGAAGACCAGCCGGGCCATGTTGGGCCGCTGCCGGCTGTCGGGGGCGGCCATGTCGAGGTGCCCGGCGAACAAGGCGTGCCCGGCAGCGTTCCAGGCGAGCACGTCACTGTGCCGGCCCAGCACCACCACCGGTACGTCGCCGAGCGCGGTCACCAGTTGCCGGACCGCGGGCGTGACCCGTTCCGGGGCGGGCCGGCGTCGCGTGGTGCCGCCGCGGGTCCCGGCGGCCAGCTCCCGCAGGTGGCTGCGTTCGGCGTCGTCGAGGCGCAGGGCCCGGGCGATCGCGTCCAGCACCTCCGGTGAGGCGTTGGACGACTGGCCCTGCTCCAGCCGGGAATAGTAGGACGCGCTGACCCCGGCCAGCAGCGCCAGTTCCTCGCGGCGCAGACCCGGCACGCGGCGCCGGTCGCCGTACGTGCTCAGCCCCACGTCCTGCGGCCGCAGCTGCGAACGGCGGGTCTGCAGGAACTCGCCGAGCTGTCGTTTCGCGTCCATGGCACCGAGTATGGGCAGCCCGCCCGGGGCCGAGCCACACCCTGCCGGTGGCAGGCACGGCGGTGTGACCCGCCGTGCCTGCCGGAGCTGCTGTCAGCCGACGCTGATCCAGACGTCGTCGAGGCTGCCGTGGAACTGGTCGTTGTTCACGCCCGTGCCCTTGCCGCCGATGCTCAGCGGTTGCGGGGTGACGACCTCGAGCGTCGCCGGCACCGTCGCGCTGCCGCCGTCCTGGTCGTCGACCAGGATGCTGAGCGTGGTGCCGGTCCGCCGGCACTCGATGGTGTGCCAGTCGCCGTCCGCGACCGAGGTCTGGCTCTTGGCGACGTGGATGGCCGGGTCGGTCTTGTCGCTCATCACGCAGCTGGGCTTGCCGGAGACGCCGTCGACCTGGAGCTTGTACTGGCCGCCGGCGGTGGAGTAGCCCTTCTGCATGATGTTCTCGCCTGACGAGGTCTCGGCCGGCGACAGCAGCACGTTGGCGCCGTACCGCAGGTCCTTGGCGCCGGGGTTCAGGTCCGGCACGTCGGTGGCCTGCAGCACGACCCGGGGGCACGCGGTGCCCGCGCACTTGGCCGGGAAGGCGATGCCCTGTCCGGCGCCGTGCGGGACGGTCTTGACCTCGCCGCGGTTGACCGCCAGGGCCTTGAGCAGGTGACCGTTGCCGGAGCCGTCGTCGAAGGTGCCGTCGGTGACGGTGGAGTCGAAGTTGTACGACGCCACGTACGGCGACGCCGGCGCGACCGGCACCGCCTCGGGCGAGTTCGGGCCCCCGAAGGCGGCGTACCGCTTCTGCGCGGAGCCGGCCACCGTGGTGAAGTCACCACCGATGCTGAGCAGGCCCAGGGCCGGGTTCGCGGCCAGCGTCCGCACCCCCACCACCCCGTTGGCCTGCGGCGCCCACTCGGTCAGGTTGCCGGCGCCGTCCACGGCGGCGAGCTTGACCCGCGGCACGGAACCGTCGGTGCACACGCCCTTGACGCCGTTGTTGGTCGTCGTGCAGGCCTTGTCGAAGTGCCCGCCGACGTACGTGGTGCCGTCGAGGGTGGCGATCGCCTGCGCGTCGCCGTCGAAGACCCGGGTCCAGCGGGCGGCGCCGCCGAAGGTGTACGCGACCGCCCGGCCGCCCTGGCCCCCGAGCGCGGCGTACACGCCGTCGGCGTCGGCGGTCAGCGCGAAGACCTGCGAGACCGGCTTGGGCAGGAAGCTCTTGTCCAGCGCCGCGGTGGTGCCGTCGACCGCCGTGAGCCGCAGCGTGGAGCTGACACCGTTGGTCTTGTGGAAGCCGCCGCCGAGGTAGACCCGGTTGCCGTAGACGGCCAGGGCGTTCACGGTGCTGTCGGTGGTCGGCGCCCAGCCGTCGAGCGCGCCGGTGGCCAGCGAGAACGCCGCCAGGTTGGTCCGCGGGGAGCCGTCGACGGCGGTGAGCCGGCCGGCCACGTAGAGCCGGCCGTTACCGACCGCGAGGGCGTTGGGCTGGCCCAGCACGGTGTGCTTGAGCGGGGTCGGCTTGCCGGTGCTCGCGTCGACCCCGGCGACGGCGTCGCGGGCCATGCCGGCGACCTTGTCGAAGTCGCCGGCGGCGTAGACGGTGGTGCCGTCGACGGCCAGGGCCCGCACGGTCGCGTCGGCGCCCGGGTTCCAGGCCAGCAGGGCACCGGTCCGCGCGTCGTAGGCGGCGAGCCGTTGCCGCGCCACGGTCTTGCCGGCGACCAGGGCGCCGGTGAAGTTGCCGCCGACGTAGACCACGTCACCGCGGTGGGCCAGCGCGTACACCGGGCCGTTGAACGACGGCGACGGCGTCGGTTTGCCCGATACGACCTCGGCGAAGGCGGCGCCGCCCACGGCGACGACGACGGTGGAGACGCCGACGAGGGCCAGCCGGCGTACTAGGGATTTTCGGCCATTTCGGTTATTACGCACAACGCAAGCTAACGGCGCCCGCGCCCAAAGGACGCGAGCGCCGACCCGGCGAACGACTCAGAAAATCGTCTGAAAGGCCATAAAAGGTACGGAGATCATCCGTTGGGGTGACGACCGGAGGGAGACCGAGGGCGATCGATATCGGCGGAGGTTAATTCGTTTCATGTTTTCCGCCGGGGACTGTGGAATACTTCCGAAAACTGCATCCGAAACTTACGAGGAGACGCCAGTGGCCCGCGTGACCATCGCCGCGATCGCCCGCGAAGCCGGGGTCTCGGTACCCACGGTCTCCCGGGTGCTCAACGGCCGCGCCGACGTGTCGCCGCAGACCCGCGAGACCGTGGAGAACCTGCTCAAGCAGCACGGATACCGGCGGCGGGCCTCCCGCCAGCAGGCCGGCAAGGCGGCTCTGGTCGACCTGGTCTTCAACGACCTGGACAGCCCGTGGGCGGTCGAGCTCATCCGGGGCGTCGAGGACGTCATGCACACCTCCGGGGTCGGCACGGTCGTCTCGGCGGTGCACCGCCGCAGCACCGCGACCCGGCAATGGCTGCAGAACCTCTACGCCCGGGCCTCCGACGGCGTGATTTTCGTTACTTCTGACGTGAGCACGCCGGTCTACGCGGAGCTCCAGCGGCTCAACATCCCGGTCGTGGTGATCGACCCGGCGGGCGGCGCCATGGTCGACGTGCCGACGATCGGCGCGACCAACTGGGCCGGCGGCCTGTCGGCGACCCAGCACCTCGTGCAGCTGGGTCACCGCCGGGTCGGTTTCGTCGCCGGCCCGAAGAACCTGCTGTGCAGCCGGGCCCGGCTGGACGGCTACCGCGCGGGCCTGGAGGCCGCCGGCCTGACCCCGGACGAGGGTCTGATCCGCCAGGGCGACTTCCTCTACGACTCGGGCTTCGCCGGCGGCGCGTCCCTGCTGGCCATGGCCGACCCGCCGACCGCGATCTTCGCCTCCAGCGACACGATGGCGCTGGGCGTGCACGAGGCCGCCCGCCAGCGCGGCCTCCGGGTGCCGGATGACCTGAGCGTGGTGGGCTTCGACGACCTGCCCGAGGCGCGCTGGGCGTCGCCGCCGCTCACCACGGTGCGGCAGCCGCTCGCCGAGATGGGCGGGCTCGCCGCCCGCAGCATCCTGCGGCTGGCCCGCGGCGAGGAGATCCAGGCGCCCCGGATCGAGCTGGCCACCGAGCTCATAGTCCGCGACAGCACCCGCCCGCCCCGCGACTGACACACAGCGCCACCGCCTCGAGACACACGGCGACTGGATCTTACCGACCGGTGACGCCACCTCCGTGAACCGATCGGCGTCGATCCTCCGGGCGTATCCACCGGCGCAGCGGGCCACCCGGCCCGCCGCGTCCGGAGGGAAATCACCATGAGGGTCAGCAGCAGGACCGGTCCGGCACGGCTGGTCGCCGTCGCCGCCACACTGATCGTGACCGCGGGAGCCACGGGCTACTTCGTGACCAGCGGCGGCAAGGGCGAGGCCTCGGCGGAGACCAGCCTCGCCGACTACGTGCCGATCGCCCGGGTGGCGCCGAACGTCGTGACGCCCGAGCCACGGCGGGGGGCCGCCACCGGCACCTTCACCGTGGACTGCGGCACCAACGGCAACGGCAAGTTCAGCCCGGACAACCCGGTGGCCCAGCCGGGCATCAAGAACGGCGCCGAGCACGTGCACGACTTCGTGGGCAACCAGGCGATCACCGCCGACACCCCGGACGAGGCCCTGGCCGCCGCCGGTACGACGTGCCGCAACGGTGACAGGTCCTCGTACTTCTGGCCGGTCGTCCGCATCGACAAGGCGGTCCGGGCCGATACCGCGGCGGCGCTGCCCACCACCGTGCCGACGGTCTCGTGCCCCCAGGTCCGCGACAAGCTTCCCGCCGTCCCGGCCCGCTCCCGGGCGGCGGTCGACCGGCAGCTCGCCAAGCTGGACCGGAGCCTGGCCGCGGCCAACGACCGGATCGCCGCGAGCCGCGGGCAGATCGACGCCGGCTTCAACAACTCGGTCATCGAGCTGCTGCGGGCGGAACGGGCTCGGACGCTCAAGAAGCTCAGCGCTCTGCTGAACGGCCGGTCGGGGCGCCTGGTGTCGCTGGTGGAGTGCGAGGTGAGCTACGACGGCCTGCACGCCGGGCACAGCACCGCGGCCACGCGCAGCGTCGCCAACCCGAACGTGCGGTGCCCGTCGGTGCGCGACAAGCTCCCGGCCGTACCCGATCAGGCTCTCGCGGAGGTCGACCGTAACCTGGCCGAGCTGGACCGGCAGATCGCCCAGGCGAACGAGCGCCTGGTCCAGGCCCCCGGCGACGGTGGCGTGCTGAGCGCTCTGCAGGCCAAGCGCACCGCGACGATCGACCGGATCGTCATCGCCATCAGCCGCCGCGCCGCCCGGCCGGCAGGATTGGACAAGCTCGCCGCCTGCACCGCCGGCAAGGGACAGGACGCCGCGCCCCCGGCCGCGGGCGGCGACAAGCAGCCCCCGGCCGCGGGTGGCGGCAAGCAGCCCCCGGCCGCGGGTGGCGGCAAGGAACTTGCGGCGCCGAGCGGCCCGAACCTGGAACTGCCCGGCAACACCGGCGCCATCGTCCGCCCCGCCGCCGTGCTGATCGAGTATCGCGGCAACGCCACCGGCAAGGTCACCGCGATGCCGCGCTTCCTGCGGGCGCTGACCGGGGACGCCAAGCCCACCAGCCGTGGCCCGGCCAACGCCCGCGCCACCTGGACCTGCTCGGGCGTCACCGACCGGCTGTCGGACAAGTACCCGATCTGCCCGGCCGGCAGCAAGGTGATGCGCGTGCAGGACTTCCCCGGGTGCTGGAACGGCAAGGACATCGACAGCGACAACCACCGCGCCCACCTGGCCTTCGCCGACCGGGCCGGCACCTGCCCGCAGGGCTTCCGGGCGATCCCGCAGCTGCGGATCAGCATCTCCTACGACATCCCGCGCGCCGTGCAGGAGAAGGGCCAGTACGCGCTCGACTCGTTCCCCGAGGAGAACCACAACCCCTTCTCGGACCACAACGACTTCGTCAACGTCAACACCGACCGGCAGATGAGCAAGATCGCCGCCTGCGTCAACAGCGGCAGGCGCTGCGGCTGACCGCGGATCAGCTTTCGCCGGACAGATCCCGCATCAGCCAGCCGGGCGTGTCCAGCCGGACGGTGTTGTCGGCGAGCAAGCGGCCCAAGGTCTCCTCGAGCGCCTTGACGGAGTCCGCCCCCACCTGCCGTTCCCACTGCTCGCGCATCTCGTCGAAGATCGCCTCTCCCTCGCGCAGCATCGCGAGCCCGTGCTCGGTGACCGACAGGCGCATCCGCCGCCGGTCGGCCGGGTCGGGCTCGCGCCGCACGAACTCCCGCTCCTCCAGCCCGGCGATCGTCTTCGCGGCGGACTGCTTGGCGACCGACATCCGCCGGCCGAGTTCGGAGGCGCTGTCCGCGCCGGCCAGGATCGCCCGCAACGCGAAGTCGTGCACCGGCCGGACGTCCCGGTAGCCCCGCGCGGCGAGCTCGGCCGTCGCGCGGTCGGCCAGGTCACGGAATCCGCCGAGCAGGAGCAGGGCGAGGTCGGCTCCGGAGCGGGACATGCGGGCAGCCTATAAGAGCCTTTGACAAAGACAGCCTGGGTGTCTATCTTAATCGACACCCAGGCTGTCTATCTGAGGAGCCACCCGTGCCCGTCGTCACGCCTGCCGGAGCCACCGTCCCCGGCGTCACCCACCATGTCGTAGACGTCAACGGCACCCGGCTGCACTATGTCTCGGCCGGGACCACCGGCTCACCGATCCTGCTCGTGCACGGCTGGCCGGAGACGTGGTGGGCTTTCCACAAGCTGATCCCGCTGCTGGCCACCAGCCACCGGGTCTTCGCGGTCGACCTGCGCGGGTTCGGTGACTCGGGCACCGCCGACGGCGACTACGACGACGCCACCTCGGCCGACGACCTGCACCACCTGACCGGGCAGCTCGGCGTGGGGCCGGTCCACGTCCTGGGCCAGGACATCAGCGGCGGCATCGCGTTCCGCTTCGCCGCCACGCATCCCGGCGAGGTCCTGAGCCTCACCGCGGTCGAGTCCACCCTGGCCGGCTACGGGCTGGAGAGTCTCGCCGACGTCAACCACGGCGGCTCCTGGCACGTCGGCTTCCTCGCCGCCCCGGGCGTCCCGGAGATGCTCCTGCCCGGCCACGAACGGCAGCTGCTGGCCGACTGGGCCTACCCCCTGATGACCGCGGTCGAGGGCGCCGTCACCGAGGCCGACATCGACGAGTTCACCCGCTCGTACGCGCGCCCCGGCGGCTGGCGCGGCACGGCCGGTCTCTACCAGGCCGTCTTCGCCGACGCGGGCCGCACCCGGGCCCTGGCCGAGGCCCACCCGCTGACCGTGCCGGTCCTCACCGTCGACGCGGCCGGCGCACCGGTCACCGAGCAGACCTTCCGCCAGGTGAGCGCGGGCGAGCTCACCGCCGTACGCCTCGAGGGCGTCGGTCATTTCGTGGCGCAGGAAGCCCCCGAAGCGCTCGCCGCCGCCGTGCTGGACTTCGTGGCGCACGTCGACAACGGCCGCCGGGCCGGCTGAACGCCGGACGCTAGGGTGGGCTGATGGCGTCCAGTATCCTCTCGCAGCGCGACCTCGAGTTCCTGCTCTACGAGTGGCTCGACGTGGCCGGGCTGACCTCCCGGCCACGTTTCGCCGAGCACTCCCGCGAGACGTTCGACGCCTTCCTGGAGGTCTCCGCGCAGATCGCCGAGCGTGAGTTCGCCCCCCACAACCGGCGCAACGACGCCGAGGAGCCGCGCTTCGACGGCGAGCGGGTGCACATCATCCCGGAGGTCAAGGCCGCGCTGGCCGCGTTCAACGACTCGGGGCTGCTGGCCGGGTCGATGGACGAGGCGGTCGGCGGCCTGCAGCTGCCGCACGTGGTGGCCCGGGCCTGCTTCGCCTGGTTCCAGGCGGCCAACATCGCCACGTCGGCGTACCCGCTGCTCACCATGGCGAACGCCAACCTGCTGCTCACCCACGCCGCGCCCGAGCACGTCGCCCGGTTCGTGGAGCCCATGCTGGAAGGCCGCTTCACCGGCACGATGTGCCTGTCCGAGCCCCAGGCCGGCTCCACGCTGAGCGACGTCACCACCCGCGCGGTGCCGGCCGGTGACGGGAGCTACCGGGTCACCGGCAGCAAGATGTGGATCTCCGGCGGCGATCACGAGCTGAGCGAGACGATCGTGCACCTGGTGCTGGCCCGGGTCGCCGGGGCGCCGGCCGGAGTGAAGGGCCTGTCGCTGTTCATCGTGGGAAAGCACCTGGTCGGCGACGACGGCCGGGTGGGCGCGCGCAACGGCGTGGAGCTGGCCGGGCTCAACCACAAGATGGGCTTCCGGGGCACGACCAACGCGGTGCTGTCGTTCACCGACAGCGAGGCGTACCTGGTCGGCGAGGAGGGCCGCGGACTGGCCTACATGTTCCAGATGATGAACGAGGCGCGGATCGGCGTGGGCGCCGGCGCGGTGGCGCTGGGCTACACGGGCTATCTGCACGCGCTGGCGTACGCCCGCGAGCGCCTGCAGGGCCGCCCGGTGGCCGGCAAGGATCCTGTCGCCCCGCCGGTGCCGATCATCCGGCACCCGGACGTGCGCCGGATGCTGCTGGCGTCCAAGACCTACGTCGAGGGCGGCCTGGCCCTGGTCCTGTACGCGGCCAAGCTCGTCGACGAGCAGGAGACCGGTGACCCGGCGGCGGCGGCCGAGGCGCAGCTGCTGCTGGACGTGCTGACGCCGATCGTCAAGGCGTGGCCGTCGCAGTGGTGCCTGCTGGCCAACGACCACGCCATCCAGGTGCACGGCGGCTACGGCTACACCCGGGAGTATCCGGTCGAGCAGTTCTACCGCGACAACCGGCTCAACCCGATCCACGAGGGCACCGACGGCATCCAGGGCCTGGACCTGCTGGGCCGCAAGGTGGTCATGCGCGACGGGGCCGGCCTCAAGCTGCTGGCGCGCACGATCCGCGAGGCCGCCGGGCGGGCGCCGGCCGAGCTCGCCGACTATGCCCGCCTGCTGGAGGCCGGGTGTGAGCGGCTGGTCGAGGTCACCGGCAAGCTCTGGTCGGACGGCGACGCGGAACGCGCCCTGGCCAACTCCACCGCCTACCTGAACGCCGCCGGTCATCTCGTCATCGCGTGGATGTGGCTGGAGCAGGCGAGCGCCGCGACCGGCCGGGAGGGCGCGTTCTACGACGGCAAGCGCCTCGCCGCCCGCTACTTCTTCACTCACGAGCTGCCCCGCACCACGGCCTGGTTCGAGCTGCTGGAGAGCGGCGACACACTGCTGGCCGAGCTGGACGACGCGTGTCTGTAGGGGCCCGCCTGCCCTTCCTGGACTCCCCCGCCCCGCTGGCGTTCGCCCATCGCGGCGGGGCCGCCGCCGGCGACGAGAACACGGCGGAGGCGTTCGCCCGCGCGGTCGCCCTGGGCTTCCGGTACGTCGAGACCGACGTGCACGCCACGGCGGACGGCGTGCCGGTGGTCTTCCACGACGCTTCGCTGGACCGGCTCACCGGCACCGCGGGCCGGGTGGCCGACCTGCGCTGGGCCGACCTGGCGACGCTGCGGGTCGGCGGGGCGGGTGTGGTGCCCCGCCTCGACGAGGTGCTGGCCGCCTGGCCGGGGATCCGGTTCAACATCGACGTCAAGGCCGATACCGCGACCGCGCCGACGGTCGACGTGATCCGGCGCGGCGACGCCACCGACCAGGTGCTGCTCGCCTCGTTCAGCGACGCGCGGCTGGCCCGGGTGCGGGCGCTGGCCGGCCCGCGGGTGGCGACCTCGCTGGGCCGGGGCGAGGTGGCGCGGCTGCGGCTCTCGTCCTGGGTGGGCACGCCGCTGCGGCTGCCGGCCTCGGCGGTCGCGGCCCAGGTCCCCACCCGCCACGGCCGGGTGCCCATCGTGGACCGGCGGTTCATCGCCCGGGCCCACCGGCTGGGCCTGCAGGTGCACGTCTGGACGATCGACGATCCGGCCGAGATGGGCCGGCTGCTCGACCTGGGCGTGGACGGCATCATGACCGACCGCCCCGAGGTGCTGCGCGAGGTCTGGACGACTCGCGGACTCCCGCTCTCATAACACCAAGTTCGGTTACAAGGGCATTGACGATGTGTTATGCGTCGATGATAATCGGCCTGCGTTGTTAACGTTCACATAGGAGGACGCAGATGTCCCCGTACCGTGCGCTCCTCGGTCTCGCGACCGTGACGGTGCTGCTCACCACCGTCGGCGGCGCGGCGCCGGGCCTGGCCCAGGCCCCGGCGGTCCCGCCCGACTACACGATCACCGTCGACCGGACCGCCACCGGACCGGAGATCGCCGACTCCATGTACGGCGTCTTCTTCGAGGACATCAACTTCGCGGCGGACGGCGGCCTCTACGCCGAGTTGGTCCGCAACCGCTCCTTCGAGTTCCTCCCGGCCGACAACGCCGCCTACACCGGGCTGACCGCCTGGACGCCCGGCGCGGAGGCCGGCGGCGCGGGCACGGCGACCACCGCCGACGACGCGGCCCGGCTCAACGAACGCAACCGCACCTACCTCAAGCTGGCGCTGACCAACCCGGCCGGCGGGCGCTACGGCGTCACCAACTCCGGCTACAACACCGGTTTCGCGGTGACCCGCGGGGCCACGTACGACTTCTCGGTGTGGGCCCGCAGCGACTCCCCCGCCGGCACGCCGCTGACGGTGACCCTGCGCGACACCGCCGGCCGGCCACTGGCCGCGCCGGTCTCGCTCACCGTCCGCGGCGACGCGTGGACGCGCTACCCGGCCACCGTCCGGGCGACCCGCACCACCGACGCCGGCCGGTTGGCCGTGCTGGCCGGCGGCACCGGCACCCTGCGCCTGGACATGGTCTCGCTGTTCCCCCGCGACACCTACAAGGCCCGCCCCAACGGCCTGCGCAAGGACCTCGCCGACAAGATCGCCGCGCTGCGTCCCGGCTTCGTGCGCTTCCCCGGCGGCTGCCTGGTCAACACCGGCAGCATGGCCGGCTACGACGCGGCGGCGAACTACCCGCGGGCGCGCTCGTACCAGTGGAAGGACACCGTCGGGCCGGTGGAGACGCGGGCCACCAACGCCAACTTCTGGGGTTACAACCAGTCCTACGGGCTGGGCTACTACGAGTACTTCCAGTTCTCCGAGGACATCGGGGCGATGCCGCTGCCGGTGCTGCCGGCGCTGGTCACCGGCTGCGGGCAGAACCGGGCGACCGACGACCCGGCGCTGCTGCAACGCCACATCCAGGACGCCCTGGACCTGATCGAGTTCGCCAACGGCCCGGCCAGCTCGAAATGGGGCGCGCTACGCGCGCGGATGGGCCACCCGAAGCCGTTCGGCCTGACCCACGTGGCCGTGGGCAACGAGGAGAACCTGCCGGACGAGTACTTCGCCAATTTCCTGAAGTTCCGCGAAGCCATCGCCGCGAAGTACCCGCAGATCGTCGTGGTGAGCAACTCCGGGCCGGACGACCAGGGCGCGACCTTCGACAACCTGTGGGCCAAGAACAAGGCCGCCGGGACAGCCATGGTCGACGAGCACTACTACAACAGCCCGGCCTGGTTCCTGGGCAACAACAAGCGCTACGACTCGTACGACCGCAACGGCCCGAAGGTCTTCCTCGGCGAGTACGCGTCGCTGGACAACAAGCTGTTCAACTCGCTGGCCGAGGCGTCGTACATGACCGGACTGGAACGCAACGCCGACGTGGTCAAGCTGGCCTCGTACGCGCCGCTGCTGGCCAACATCGACCACGTGCAGTGGAAGCCGGACATGATCTGGTTCGACAACGACGAGTCCTGGGGCTCGACCAGCTACCAGATGCAGAAACTGTTCATGAACAACGTGGGTGACCGCGTGGTGCCCAGCCGGTCGACGGGCAAGGTGGTGCAGCCCAGGCCCATCACCGGGGCCGTCGGCCTCTCCACCTGGGCCACCGCCGCCACCTACGACGACGTCAAGGTGACCGCCCCGGACGGCGCGGCGCTGTTCAGCGACGACTTCTCCGGCGGCGCCGGGCAGTGGACGCCGGTGGAGCCGCGCGGCTCCTGGTCGGTCGTCGACGGCGCCTACCGCCAGACCGACACAGCCGCGCAGGACACCCTGGTCAAGGCGGGCAACATCACCGCCACCGACTACGACCTGACGCTGAAGGCCACCAAGCAGGCCGGCGCCGAGGGCTTCCTGGTCGCGTTCGGAGTGCAGCCCTCCGGCGAGCTCTACTGGTGGAACCTGGGCGGCTGGAACAACACCCAGGGCGCGGTCCAGAAGGGCGCCGGCGGGTCCAAGGAGATCGTGCTGGCCAAGCCCAACTCGATCACCACCGGGACCACGTACGACATCCGCATCGAGGTCCGCGGCACCCACGTCACGCTCTTTCTCGACGGGACAGAGTGGGGCAGCTTCACCGACGACCAGGTGACCGAGCCGTTCGCCCAGGTGGTCACCCGCGACGACGCCACCGGCGAGCTCATCGTCAAGGTCGTCAACGCGCAGGACACCCCGGCGGTCACCACGGTGGACCTGGGCGGACGCAAGGTCGCCGGGAAGGCCCGGATGACCGTGATCAGCGGCGACCCGCAGGAGCAGAACACCCGCTCGGCCGAGCCGATCCTGCCGGTCACCACGACCGTCGGCGGCATCTCGTCGACGTTCACCCGTACCTTCGCCCCGAACTCCGTGACCTTCCTGCGCATCCGGGAGTCCTCGTGAACACCGTCAGCCGCCGTACCGTCCTGCTCGGCAGCGTGGGACTCGCCGCCTTCCCGGCGCAGGCCCGCAAGGCCCGCACCGACGCCCAGATCTACGGGGTGACCACCACCGACCCGCTCATCGAGCAGCGCGCCGACCCGTTCATCACCCCGCGCCACCGCGGCCGGTACTACTTCACCGGCTCGGTGCCGGAGTACGACCGGGTCGTGGTGCGTGGCGCGACCACCATCGCCGGGCTGGCCACCGCCACCGAGACGGTGGTCTGGCGGCGCCCGGCGACCGGGAAGATGGGCGGCCACATCTGGGCACCGGAGCTGCACCGCATCGACGGCAAGTGGTACATCTACTTCGCCGCCGGCGACTCCGACGACGTCTTCCGGATCCGGATGTACGTGCTCGAGTCGGCACTGGCCGACCCGACCGACCCGGCCGGCTGGCAGCTGCGCGGCCAGATCGCCACCGAGTGGGACAGCTTCTCGCTGGACGCCACCACGTTCGCCCACCGCGGCCGCCGCTACCTGGTGTGGGCGCAGAGCGAGCCGGAGATCGCGGTCAACACCAGCCTCTACATCGCCGAGATGAGCTCGCCCTGGGCGCTGAGGACCAAGCCGACCCGGATCGCCACCCCGACGAAGAGCTGGGAGATCCAGGGCTTCAAGGTCAACGAGGGCCCGGCGGTGCTGATCCGCAACGGCCGGGTCTTCATGACCTTCTCGGCCAGCGCCACCGACGCCCGCTACTGCATGGGCCTGCTCACCGCGGACGCCCGCGCCGACCTGCTGGCCCGATCGTCGTGGACCAAGAGCCCGGACCCGGTCTTCGTGACCCGGCCCGAGACCGACCGGTACGGCCCCGGGCACAACAGCTTCACGGTGGCCGAGGACGGCGTCACGGACGTGCTGGTCTACCACGCCCGCGACTACCGGGACATCACCGGCGACCCGCTCTACGACCCCAACCGGCACACCCGGGTCCAGCGCCTGTACTGGCACCCGGACGGCACGCCGCTGTTCGGCGTACCGGTCGGTGCCGGCGGCCCGATCGTGCGGCTCTCCCCCGCCGACGCCCCGAAGCGCTTCGTCCAGCACGCCGACACCGCGCTGCTGGTCCGCCCGCCGGACCACGTCCTGGCCGACACGCAGTTCCGCTTCGTGCCCGCGGCCGGCGGCGCCGAGGTGATCCAGTCGGTCGACTTCCCCGACCGGCACGTGCGCGTCGCCGGCAGCGAGGTCCGGCTCGAGGCGGGCGCGCCGACCGCGTTCCGCCGGATCCGGCAGGGCAGCGGCGTACGGCTCCAGCTCGCCGACGACCCCACCCGCTACCTGCGGCACCGCAACGGCGTGGTGGTGACGGGCGACGCGTCCGTCTTCCTGCTCAGCTGAGCCCGCCCTGCGGGATACTTGGACCCATGAGTGAGCACTACGACCTGATCGTCCTCGGCGCGGGTCCCGGCGGCTACGTCGCCGCGATCCGCGCCGCCCAGCTCGGCCTGCGGACCGCGGTGGTGGAGGAGAAGTACTGGGGCGGCGTCTGCCTCAACGTCGGCTGCATCCCGTCGAAGGCGCTGCTGCGCAACGCCGAGCTGGCGCACATCTTCCACACCCAGGCCAAGACCTTCGGCATGAGCGGGGACGTGAGCTTCGACTTCGGCGCGGCCTTCGACCGCAGCCGCACGGTCGCCGACGGCCGGGTCAAGGGCGTGCACTACCTGATGAAGAAGAACAAGATCACGGAGTACGACGGCCGGGGCGTGTTCCGCGACGCCAACTCCGTCGACGTGACGCTGAGCTCCGGCGGCACCGAGACGCTGACCTTCGACAACGCGATCATCGCCACCGGCTCCACGGTGCGCCTGCTGCCCGGCGTCGAGCTGAGCGACAACGTGGTGACGTACGAGACCCAGATCATGGACCGCGACCTGCCGTCCTCGATCGTCATCGTCGGGGCCGGCGCGATCGGCATGGAGTTCGGCTACGTCCTGAAGAACTACGGCGTGGACGTCACCATCATCGAGTACCTCGACCGGGCCCTGCCCAACGAGGACGCCGACGTCTCCAAGGAGATCGCCAAGCAGTACCGCAAGCTCGGCATCCCGATCCTGACCTCGGCCAAGGTCGAGACGGTCACCGACAAGGGCTCCTCGGTCGTGGTCACCTACACCGCCAAGGGCAAGCAGGAGACCGTCGAGGCCGACCGGGTGATGATGTCGGTCGGCTTCGCCCCCCGCGTCGAGGGCTACGGCCTGGAGAACACCGGGGTCAAGCTCACCGACCGCGGCGCGATCGAGATCGACGACCACATGCGGACCAACATTCCCCACCTGTACGCGATCGGCGACGTCACCGCGAAGCTCCAGCTCGCCCACGTCGCCGAGGCCCAGGGCGTGGTGGCCGCCGAGACGATCGCCGGGGCGGAGACGATGACGCTGGGCGACTACCGGATGATGCCGCGGGCCACGTTCTGCCAGCCGCAGGTGGCCAGCTTCGGCCTGACCGAGCAGCAGGCCCGCGACGAGGGCTACGACGTGAAGGTGTCGACGTTCCCGTTCACCGCGAACGGCAAGGCGCACGGCCTGGCCGAGCCGACCGGCTTCGTCAAGCTGATCGCCGACGCCAAGTACAACGAGCTGCTGGGCGGGCACCTGATCGGCCCGGACGTCTCGGAGCTGCTGCCGGAGCTGACGCTGGCCCAGAAGTGGGACCTGACGGCGAACGAGCTGGCCCGCAACGTGCACACCCACCCGACGCTGAGCGAGGCCCTGCAGGAGGCGTTCCACGGCCTGACCGGCCACATGATCAACCTCTGATCCGCGACGAGGCCGGTCCCTGCCCTGGGGCCGGCCTCTTCCCGGATCTTTTTATATTGCAGTTGTATTGTCAAACCGGTAACCTGGCGCCATGCAGGTTCCCCCGCTCCTCCGCCGGGCCGCCACCACCGAGGCGGCGATGTGGCGCAGCATGTATCTCTGGGCCCGCCGCAAGCCGGTGACCCCGGCCCCGGGCGATCAGGCGTTCAGCTACCTGGGCGTGGTCACCCCGATCCTCGGCGTCTTCATCGGCCTCTCGGTGGTCGAGATCCCGATCCTCGACCTGATCATCCGCAAGGTGGTGCCCTGGGAGCCGGCCCGCTGGATCATGCTGGCGCTCAGCCTCTGGGGTCTGCTGTGGATGATCGGCCTGTTCGCCAGTCTGAAGATCAATCCGCACGTCGTGGGCCCCGCCGGGATCCGGGTGCGGATGGGCGCCGCCCACGAGGTCACCGTGCCGTGGGCCGACGTCGACACGGTCAGCAAGGCCTACCGCACGTTGCCGTCGAGCAAGTCGGTGCAGGTCGAGACGCACGGCGACCGCACGGTGCTCAACCTGCCGACCGGCAGCCAGACCGCCGTCGACATCAGGCTGCGCCACCCGGTGAGCTACTCCCTGCCCAAGGGCCCGTCCGCGCCCGCCGACGAGCTCCGGATCTACGTCGACGACCCCGACGGCTTCGTACGGGCCTGCCGGCCGGCGACCGGCGCCGGGCATGCGACCATGCGCCATGCCCAAGAAGGTTGATCCGGAGGAACGGCGCCGGCTGATCGCCGACGCCCTGATGCGCGTGGCCGCGGAGCAGGGCCTCGAATCGGTGAGCCTGCGCCACGTGGCCGCCCGGGCCGGCGTCTCGGCCGGGATGGTGCAGCACTACTTCAGCAGCCGCGACGAGATGATGACGTTCGCTCTGTCGGTCGTCCGCGAGCGCAGCCAGCGCAAGGTCACCGAGGCGCTGGCCGGGCTGGGCGCCGACCCGCCACCACGGCTGCTGCTGCGCACGATGATCGAGGCACTGCTGCCGCTGGACGACGAGAGCCGCGACAACGGGCGGGTGGCGCTGGCCTTCCTGGCGTACACGGCGGTCCGACCGGCCGCGGCGGCCGAGCTGCACGACGACACCGCCCGGATGGTCGACTTCGTGGCGAGCATGCTGAAGGTCCCGGACCCGGTCGGCGCCGCGGCGAGCCTGCTGGCCCTGATGGAGGGGCTGGGCATCTACCTGCTCGGCGGCCAGTACACGGCCCAGCGGGCGCTGCAGGCCCTCGACGCCCACCTGGACCTGCTGTTCCCGGCCTGAGGTAACGTCCGGGGCATGCGCCTGGCAGTGGGAGACGTCGATGTCGCCGAGTACGTGACGGAGCCGGCGGTCGACCCGCTGAACGGCCCGCGGCCGTACCTGCACCCGGTGCGCACGCTGGCCGGCGTGCCGGTGACAGATGTCCTGCCGGAGGACCACCAGTGGCACCTGGGCGTCTCGGTCGCGATGCAGGACGTCAACGGCGTCAACCTGTGGGGCGGCCGCACCTACGTGCGCGACCAGGGCTACACCTGGCTCGACGACCACGGCCGGATCATCCACGCCCAGTGGCTGGCGCAGTCGGCCGGCGGCTTCAACGAACGGCTGCTCTGGCTCGGCACCCAGGACGAGACCCTGCTGACCGAAACCCGCACGGTGGCGGCCCGGGCGGTCCCGCTGGGCTGGGAGCTCTCCTTCGCGTACGAGCTGAGCGCGACCCAGCAGGTCACCCTGGGCAGCCCGGCCACCAACGGCCGCCCCGGAGGAGCCGGCTACGGCGGCTTCTTCTGGCGGGCCGCCCCCGGTCCGACCACCGCCTTCACGGCGTCCCGCGACGGCGAGGAGTCGGTCAACGGCAGCGACGAGCCGTGGGTGGCGATCACCGGCCCGGGGCCGTACACGCTGGTCTTGCGCGGCCTCCGCGGCGACGACCGCTGGTTCGTCCGCACCGGAGCCGGCGGCTACAACGGCGTCTGCGCCGCCCTGGCCTTCGACAAGACGGTCACCGTGACGCCCGGCGCTCCGGTGGAACGGGACCTGACCGTGCTGGTGGCCGACGGTGCCCTGACCCGAGAGCAGATCGTGGAGGCGTTCAACTCCGTGGGGCCGGCCCCTGAGATCGCCTGAGCCGAGGCGGCGGTGACCGGACCGGTCCGGCGGGTGCTGGTCGTCGGTGGCCCGGGCAGCGGGAAGACCACCCTCGGCCGTGAGCTCGCGGCCGTGCTGGGGGTGCCGCACCAGGACTGGACCGGCTGGCCCACGACCCTCCGGCCTCCGCCCCCGGGCACCCTTCAGGCTCTGGCGGCGCGCGGTGGCCTTCCTGGCTCCGGTGGCCGGCAAGGTGATCCGCGGGGCGGCGGTCAGCGCCGGCGACGTGCTGACCCGCGCTCAGTCGTCGGACGGGTCCCGGCGACAGCCGTAGCGCGCCGGGACCGTGGCACAGCTCAGGGCGCGGTCGCGCGCAGCCTCGCCGCGGTGGTGCGGGCGTCGTAGTCCGGGCCCACACCGTCCACGAGGATCACGTCGCCCGGGATGGTGCCGGTCCGCAGCGGCAGAATGCGCCGGTACGCCGGCGAGTCGTACCAGGCGCGCGCCTCCGCCCGGTCGGGGAACTCGAGGAGCACGACCGTGCCCGGCCACTGTCCCTCCACGACCTCCACCTCCGCGCCGTGCACGAGGAAGCGGCCGCCGTACGGGTCCATGGTCTCCTGAATGGTCTCGATGTACTGCAGGATCTCCTCGTTGACGTCGGCCGGGCGCAGGTGCGCGATTGCGTAGGCGGTCATCGCCGGTCCTTCCCGCTGGGATGGTTGCCGGTCCAGCGTGCCGGGTACGCCGCCGCCCGGCGATTACCTCGCGGGTAACGGCGGCCATGACCCGGCTCAGCCCACCGGCACATCCACCGCGTACGCCGGCACCGCCCAGGCCACCCCCGACTCCGACGGCAGCTTCACCGTCTCCGCCGCCTCCCGCAGCACCGCGTTGATCCCCCGGATCACCTGCACCCGTTCCGGCCCGGCGCCCACTGCCTCCACGAACGGGTCGCCGATCAACGCCGGCGCGGCCGCCCCCGGCCCGGTCAAAGCCTGCACCACCGCGGTGAACGCCGCCGTCCGTTCCAGCGGTGCGACCAGCGCGACTCCGGTCCGGTCCCGCCGGTGCGCCACCAGGTTCTCCAGCAGGTCGATCCGGCCGGCCGGCGCGGTGATGCCCGGCAGGTCCAGGCGGTCGGTCGGGTACTCGAGGGTGGAGCGGCCCGCCGATCCCGTCACGATCACGTCGCCGGCGATGAAGTCCTCCCCCGCCAGCGTCACCGCCGCCATCAGGCGCAGCCCGCCGTCGAAGGTGATCCGGGCGAACGCCGTGTCGTCGACCTCGATGTCGCGGGTGCGGTAGCGCTCGGCCTCCAGCAGCACCGGCTCCCCCGCGCCGGCCGCGGCCGCCACCGCGAGGCTCTGCATGACCGCGTGGGCCAGCGGGTTGACCAGCGCGCCGTCGAGCACCGGCCGGCCGTCGACGACCCGGCGGCCGGACCACGGCGCGCGGGCGTAGTAGGCGTCGTCGCGCCGCCATGACGCGACCGTGGCCACGCTCTCGACGGCGCCGAGCCGGCCCGCGTGCACCGCGTCGAACAGGGTCTGGGCGGCCAGCGAGCCGAGCGCCTGGAAGCCGATCTGACACGAGCGGCCCGAGGACAGCACCGCCGCCTGCAGGGTCGCGTGCGCCTCGACCGTCGGCACCGGCGGTTTCTCCAGCAGCAGGTCGCAGCCCGCGGCCAGGGCGTCGAGCGCGATCGGCAGGTGGGTGTGCGGCGGCGTGCAGATCACCACCAGGTCGGGGGTCGCGGCCGCGAGCAGCTCGCGGTGGTCGGTGAAGACGGCCACGCCGGCCGGGACCGGCGGGTCCGGGTCTATCGGCTGTACGTCGGCCAGCGCCACCAACCGCACCGACCCCGTCCGCTCCAGTTCGGCGATCCGCCGCCGGTGCGACCGCCCGTGCCCGTTCGCACCGATCAACGCCACTGTCGCCGTCATGCCGCACCTGCCAAAGTCGCCTCGACACCGTATCTGTCCAGCGCGGTCAGCCACTCGACGACCAGCGCCCGTACCGTCGCGTCGGTGGCCAACTCGGCCGGGAACACCGTGTCCAGCCCGAACAGCGCCTCCGCCACGCCCGCGGGGGTGGATCGCGCGGCGGCCAGCCGTTCGCGGATCCGGTCGGCCAGCGGGTCGTCGAGCGGGAGCGCCTGCCCGTCGTCCGCGGTCCCCTGCACGTAGCGCATCCACGCCGCGACGACCAGGGCCGCCCAGCGGGGTGTTGCGCCGGCCGCGCGCCGGTCGGCGATCGTGTGCAGCACGCGCTGCGGCAGCTTCTGCGTGCCGTCCATCGCCACCTGCCGGGTGCGGTGCGCGATGGCCGGGTCGGCGAACCGGTCCAGCACCGAGTCGCCGTACCCGACGACCGAGACGCCGGGCGGCGGCTCGAGGCTGCCGGCCACGTCGTCGGCGACGAAGCGGGTCATCGCCGCCCGCATCCCGGGGATCTCCAGCGCGGCCGCGATGGTCTCGCGCCCGGCCAGCGCCCCGAGGTACGCGACAGCCGAGTGCACCCCGTTGAGCGTACGCAGCTTGAGCCGTTCCCACGGTCCGGCATCGTCGGTCAGCACCGCACCGGCGAGCTCCCAGGCGGGCCGCCCACCGGGGAAACAGTCCTCGATCACCCACTGCCGGTACGGCTCCCCGTGCACCGCCGCCAGGTCCCGCGCACCGAGCGCGGTCGCCGCCAGCTCCAGCGTCGCCGGCGTACTGGCGGGCACGATCCGGTCCACCATGGACCCGGGGAACGTCACGCTCGCGCCCAGCCACTCATCGAAGCCGGTCGGGTCCCCCGCCACGAGCGCCCGGGCCTGGTCCACCAGGCTCCGCACCCGGCGCCCGTTCGCGGGCAGGTTGTCGCAGCTGAGCACCGCGATCGGACCGGCGTCGGCGCGGCAGCGGGCCAGCAGGCCGCGCAGCAGCAGCCCGGGGATCGTCACCGGCGCCCGGCCGGTGCTCAGGTCGGCCCGCAGGTCCGCGTCGATCGTGAGCCGGCCGGTCGACGGGTCGAGCCGGTAGCCCTTCTCGGTGATGGTCAGCGTCACCACCCGTACCGCCGGATCGGCCAGCAGGGCGACCACCGCGCCGGGATCCGCCGCGGCGTGCCGGACCCCGGCCAGGGAACCGACCACGCGGGTGCCGGCGCTCGCACCGGACATCGTGGTCACGCTGAAGAGCCGGTCCTGGGCCCAGAGGTCGGCGACGACCTGGGCGGAGCGCGGCGCCACGCCGATGATGCCCCAGTCCCCGCCGGCCGCGGCGATCGCCTCCTCGGTGTAGACCGCCTGGTGGGCCCGGTGGAAGGCGCCGAGGCCGAGGTGCACGAGGCCGGCCGGGACGTCACCGGGGCGCACCAGCGGACGGCACTGCGCCGGCAGCCGGCTCAGGGCGGCCAGGCTGAGCAGCGGCGTGGTGGTCACCGCCATGCCGGTCCGTCGGGGAAGGAGAATTCCGCGATCGAGGCGGGACGCATGGTGGCGCTGTAACCGGGCTGGTCCGGCAGCAGGTAGCGGCCTTCGCGGGTGCGTACCGGATCCTCGAAGTGCTCGTGCAGGTGGTCCACGTACTCGATCATGCGGCCTTCCAGGGCCGTGCCCACCCGCAGGTAGTCGAAGATCGCCACGTGCTGGACCAGCTCGCACAGCCCGACCCCGCCCGCGTGCGGGCAGACCGGGACGCCGAACTTGGCCGCCAGCAGCAGTTCGGCCAGCACCTCGTTGACGCCGGCGACCCGGCACGCGTCGACCTGCATGACGCCGATCGCCTGGGCCTGCAGCAGCTGCTTGAAGATCACCCGGTTGGCGGCGACCTCGCCGGTCGCCACCCGGCAGGCGCCGCCGGTGAGCTCGTCGACGGCGTGCCGGATCCGGGCGTGGCCGAGGACGTCGTCGGCGTGCGTCGGCTCCTCGATCCAGTACGGGCCGAACGCGGCGAGCCGGGTCATCGCGGCGATCGCCTCGTCCACGTCCCACACCTGGTTGGCGTCCATCATCAGCAGCGCGTCCGGGCCGATCTCCGCGCGGATGATGCCCGCCCGCCGCACGTCGTCGTCGAGGTCACCGCCGACCTTCATCTTCATGGCCCGCCAGCCCTGGTCGTACGCCGTCCGGGCCAGCGCCCGCACCTTGTCGTCCGGATAACCCAGCCAGCCCACCGACGTCGTGTACGACGGGAAGCCGTCGCGGGCCACGTCGGCGAGGCGCTCGGCCAGGCCGACCCGGCCCTTGTCGAGGATCGCCGCCGCCTCGGCCGGGGTCAGCGCGTCGCTGATGTGGTGGAAGTCGACGCAGGCGACCAGCTCCTCGGTGGACATCTCGGCGAGCAGCTGCCACAGCGGCGCCCCGGCGGACTTGGCCCGCAGGTCCCACACCGCGTTGACCAGCGCCCCGGTGGCCAGCTGGATGACGCCCTTCTCCGGGCCGAGCCAGCGCAGCTGCGGGTCCGCGGTCAGTGTCCGGACGAACGCGGCCGGCCCGGCGGCCAGCTCGCTCAGCGTCCGCCCGACCACGTGGTGGCTGAGCGCCCGGACCGCCGCGCAGGTGAGTTCGTTGCCGCGGCCGTTGGTGAAGGTGAAGCCGGCGCCGACGTGCGGCCCGTCGGTGCGCAGCTCCACGTACGTGGCCGAGTAGTCGCCGCGGTTGATGGCGTCGGAGCCGTCGCCGGTCCGCGACGTCGGGAACCGGACGTCGTGCACCTCGACCTCGACGACCCGGGTCACAGCCGGAACACCTTCTTGGGCAGGTGGTAGGCGAGGTCGGCGATGGTCTCGGCGGCCTCGTCCAGCGGCAGCCGCTCCTCGGCGACCAGCCGGGCCAGGTACGCCGCGTCGGCCCGCCGGGCGACCTCGTGCCGGACCGGGATCGAGCAGAAGGCCCGGGTGTCGTCGGTGAAGCCGGCGGTGTTGTAGAAGCCGGCGGTCTCGGTGACCGCGTCCCGGAACCGGCGCAGCCCGTCCGGCGAGTCGAGGAACCACCAGGGTGCGCCCAGGTAGAGCGCGGCGTACCCACCGGCGAGCGGGGCCAGCTCCCGGGTGAAGGTGTCCTCGTCCAGGGTGAAGAGCACCACCCGCAGCCGCGGGTCGTTGCCGTACGCGTCGAGCAGCGGCGTCAGGGCGTGCACGAAGTCCGTGGCCTGGGGGATGTCGCCGCCGACGTCGCGGCCGTGCCCGGTGTGCAGGCTCTTGTTGTGGTTGCGGACGGCCCCGGGGTGCAGCTGCATGACCAGCCCGTCCTCGATCGACATCCGGGCGAACTCGACCAGCATGTGCGCGCGGAACTCCTCGGCGTCGGCCGCCGAGGCGCGCCCGCGCAGACCACGTTCGTACAGGCGGGCGGCTTCGGCGGCGGGCAGGTGCACCGTACGGGCGGTGGGGTGCCCGTGGTCGGAGGAGGTCGCTCCGGCAGCCTTGAACGCCTGCCGCCGGGACCACAGCGCGGCCAGGTAGCCGCGGTAGGTCGCGGTGTCCTCGCCGGTCAGCTCGCCCAGCCGGGCGATCCGTCCGGCCCAGCCCTCGAACTCCATGTCCACCACGTCGTCGGGGCGGAACGTGGTGATCACGCGGCCGCCGGGGCCGCCCCAGCCGTCGGCTTCGAGCTTGGCGTGCCGGGTCAGCTCGTCCAGCGGCGACTCCGTGGTGGCCAGCACCTCGATGCCGAACTTCTCGAACAGCGCACGGGGCCGGAAGGCGGGCTCGGCGAGCTTGGCGGCGATCTCGTCGTAGATCGCGTCGCCGGTGGCCGGGCCGAACCGGGTCGTCACCTCGAAGACCGAGGCGAACGTGCGTTCCAGCCAGAGCCGCGACGGCGTGCCGCGGAACAGGTGCCAGTTGTCCGCGAGCAGCCGCCAGATCGCGCGGGGGTCGGTCTCGACCGGGTCACCGGTACGGCTGGGCACGCCGAGTCGCGCGAGCGGGATGCCCTGGCTGAGCAGCATCCGGGTGATGTAGTGGTCCGGGACGATGATCAGCCGGGCCGGGTCGGGGAACGGTTCGTCCTCGGCGAGCAGGCCGGGATCGACGTGGCCGTGCGGCGAGATCAGCGGGAGGTCGGCCACGAGCGTGTAGAGCTCGCGGGCGATGTCGCGCTCGCGGGGTTCGGCCGCGAACATCAGGTCTGACATGGACACCTCGTCGAGAAGGAACGGGTCAGGGCAGGTCGAGCAGGTCGGCCACGCGGACCGGGGCCCCGGTCTCGATGGAGCGGTTGGCGGCCAGACCGGTGAGCAGGGCGAGCGCGCCGTCGCGGGCGGTGGCGGAACGCTCGAGCGGGTCCTTGGCCGCGCCGAAGAGCACGTCGGTCATCCGCGAGTCGGCGCCGCCGTGCCCGGACCGTGAGTACCCCGCCGGCAACGGCAGCTCACGCGGCGGCGCCCAGAACGGCCGCAGGGTCAGCGTGGCCCGGCCCTGTTCCTCGGCCTCGGTCACGCCGTGGATCGCGGCCCCCTTGACCTCGCCCGCGCCGGCTGCGCTGACGTGGTCGCTCTCCACCACCTCCAGCTCCAGACGGCCCCGGCTGCCGTTGACCATCACCCGGTAGCCCTCCCAGGGCGCGTACGCGGTCAGGTGGTAGGTCATCGTGGCGCCGGTGCCGTAGCGCACCAGCACCGCCATGTCGTCCTCGATCGTCACGCCGGGCGCGAAGACGTTCTGGTCGCGCCGGTAGCCGTCGTCGGCCTCGGCGTCGAGGTAGAGCTCGCGCAGCCGCGGGTTGTCCCGCAGGCGCAGGGCGAACGGATCACCCTCGGCCGCGGGGGCGTCGTGGGCGCGCTCGTAGTCACGGGCGTAGCCGTGGCGCTGCCCGGCCTCGCCGTAGAAGAAGAGCCGGCCATCGGCGTACACCTGCGCCGGCTCGGCGCCGAGCCACCAGTTGACCAGGTCGAAGTGGTGGCCGGATTTGTGCACGAGCAGGCCGCCGGAGTTGGCTTTGTCGCGGTGCCAGCGGCGGAAGTAGTCGGCGCCGTGCCGCACGTCGAGCAGCCATTCGAAGTGCACGGACCCGATCTCGCCGATCTCGCCGGCGGCCAGGACCTCGCGGACGGCCTCGTGCAGCGGGTTGAAGCGGTAGTTGAACGCGACCTGGACCCGCTTGCCGGTGCGCTCGACCGCGTCCAGGATGCGCCGGCAGCCCTCGGCGTCGACCGTCATCGGCTTCTCGGTGATGACGTCGCAGCCGGCCTCCAGCGCAGCCACCACGTAGTCGGCGTGCGTCCGGTCCACGCTGGTGACCAGCACCTCGTCGACCCGTTCGGCGGCCAGCATGGTGGTGAACTCCGCCGCCGGGTACGTGGGCACCGCCGGCCCGCCCAGCCCGGTCAGCCAGCGGTTGTGCGCCGCCATCCGGCTCGGGTTGACGTCGGCCAGGGCGACCAGTTCGGCCGTGCCGGCGTGGTCGACGGCCAGGGCCCGCAGGAACATCTCGGCCCGGGCCCCGGTACCGACCAGTGCGTAGCGCCGTCGTGCGTCCACCGCGTCTCCTCACTGCAAACGTTTGCAGCAGAACTAAACACGTCGATCGCTCCCCGTCAAGAATTCAGGGTGGCTACGTCCGCTTTTATGGTAATTAGCGGCCATGACGTGCGCGGGTAATGCGGACAGCCGTCATGAACCTGCAACAAAAGGCCGTTGACACAGCTACAACCGTTTGCATTAATTGGCCCCCAGAGTGACCCCGACCACAGGGCACCTCCATCGAAGGAAGGGCCGGCGTGCCAGCCACGATTCGCGACGTCGCACGGGAGTCCGGAGTCCACATCTCCACGGTCTCCCGCACGTTCTCGGCGCCGCACCTGGTCAACCCGGACACCCGTACCCGCGTGCTGGCCTGTGCCGAGCAGCTCGGCTACCGGCCCAACCGCGCCGCCCGGGCCCTGATCACGGGGCGCACCTACAACGTCGGCCTGATCGTGGCCGACATCGCCAACCCGTTCTTCCCGCCGCTCATCAAGGCGGCCGAGAGCCAGGCCCGGCAGCGCGACTACCACATCTTCGTGGCCGACTCCAACGAGGACGCCGCGGTCGAGGAGGACCTGGTCCGCGCCCTGGCCAAGCAGGTCGACGGCATCCTGCTGTGCAGCCCGCGGATGAGCAACAGCCTGATCGAGCTGCTCAGCCGCGAGGTGCCGCTGGTCGTGATCAACCGGCAGATCACCGGCCTGCCCACCGTCGTGATGGACGTGGCCCAGGGCGCCGGGCTCGCCGTCGACCACCTGGCCGGCCTCGGCCACCGCCGGATCGGCCTGATCGCCGGGCCCCGCGGCTCCTGGACCAGCAAGGAGATCCGGCGCTCGGCCGCGCTGGCCGCCCGCACCGGGGACGCCGAGCTGACCGTCATCGGCCCCAACCCACCCACCGAGCACGGCGGCGCCGCCGTCGCCGAGCAGGTCCTGCGCAGCGGGGTCAGCGCCGTGCTCGCCTACAACGACCTCATGGCCATCGGCCTCATCGAGGGCCTGCACGCCCAGGGCGCGCGGGTCCCGGCGGACATCAGCGTCGTCGGCATCGACGACATCGCGCTGAGCCGCCTCATCCATCCCAAGCTGACCACGGTGGCCACACCTGCCGCCGCCGCGGGAAGAGCGGCCGTCGACATGCTCCTCGCGCACGGAGACGACCGTCGTACCACTGCCCATGCGAGCCTTCAGACCGAGTTGGTCATCCGCGACTCGACGGGACCGGGCCCGGATCCGCACAGCCATGCGGATCCGGGCAACGCGGCTGCCGCCGCCCCCGAAGCTGTCGCCTCCTACGCCAAGGAGTGAGCACCATGTACCCGGACAAAGCCCCGCCGACGGACGTGCGAACCACGCGCCGCCACGGTACCGCGACCCGACGGCGGCTTCTCGCCGCGGCCCTGGTCATACCCCTGGCTCTCGGTGCCGCCGCCTGCGGCGGCGACGACGAGTCCAGCGACCCCAACAAGCCCGTCGAGCTGTCCTTCTTCTGGTGGGGCGCGGAGAACCGCGCCACGCTGACCGAGAAGGCGCTCAACCTCTACACCCAGAAACACCCGAACGTGACCTTCAAGAAGACCTGGCAGGCCAACCAGGGCTACTTCGACAAGCTGGCCACGCTCACCGCCGGCGGCAACGCCCCCGACGTGTTCCAGATCGACGACAACTACATCGCCGAGTACGCCGGCCGCAACGTCACCCTCGACCTGACGCCGTACTCGGGCGACGGGCGCCTCGACCTGTCGAAGTTCCCGCCCGGCCTGAAGGACTACGGCGTCGTCGACGGCAAGCTCGCCGGCGTCGCCTTCGGCGAGAACACCCAGGGCCTGGTCTTCAACAAGACCCTGCTGGACAAGTTCAAGCTCCCCGCCCCCACCACGGGGATGAGCTGGGAGGACCACATCGCCTGGGCGGAGAACGTCTCCAAGGTCGCCAAGGTGCCCGGGACCCAGGACGCCAGCGCCGTCTACCAGGCATTCTGGGTCTGGCTCCGGCAGCAGGGCAAGGACCTGTACAAGGGCAAGGAGCTGGGCTTCACCGAGCAGGACGTCACCGCCTGGTTCGACCTCTGGAAGGGTGCCCGGGACCGCGGCGCCACCCCCACCCCGGACGTCATCCACGAGGGCAACGCCACCGACATCAGCAAGCAGCTGGTGGTCACCGGCAAGGCCGCGACCTCGTGGGTCTGGGCCAACCAGATGCCCGAGCTGAAGAAGAACACCAAGGACGAGCTCGGCGTGGTGGCGTACCCCGGCGACCAGAAGGCCCAGTGGGCGCGCGCGTCGATGTACTTCTCGGTGTTCCGCGGCAGCCCGCACAAGGAGCAGGCCGTGGACGTGCTGAACTTCCTGGCCAACGACCCGGAGGCCGGCAAGATCCTGGGCACCGACCGGGGCCTGCCGTCCAACCTCGAGGTGCGTCAGGTGGTGGCCGACAGCGTCACCGACCCGAGCATGAAGCAGACCATCGCGGTGCAGACCGAGCTGGGCAAGACCTTCAGCTCGGCGCCGTCCGTACCGCTCAAGGGGCACAGCAAGGTGCGCAGTGAGCTGATCCGGATCGCCGAGGAGGTCCAGTACGGCCGCCAGACCCCGGCCCAGGGTGGCACCGCGTTCATCGCCGCTGCCAAGGCCGCGATCGGTCAGGGCTGACGATCGTCGTGACTACGGTGCGAACGGCCCAGAGCCGGATCGACCCCGCCGGCCCGGACCCTGCTGGTCAGCAGGGCCCGGGCCACCGGCGCGGGAAGCGGCACTCCGAGAACCTGCCCGGATACCTGTTCCTGTCCCCGTGGCTGATCGGGCTGCTCGCGATCACGGCTGTCCCGATGCTGCTCTCGCTCTACCTCAGCTTCACCGACTACGACGTGCTCACGCCGCTGTCGGAGGCGAACTGGGTGGGCTGGGACAACTACCGGCAGATGTTCACGTCGGACCCGACCTACTGGCACGCGGTCCAGGTGACCCTGACGTTCGCGCTGGTCGCGGTGCCGCTCAAGCTGGCGGCCGCGCTCGGCGTGGCCCTGCTGCTGAACAGGGCCATGCGCGGCATCGGCGTGTTCCGCGGCCTGTTCTACCTGCCGTCGCTGCTGGGCGGCAGTGTGGCGCTGGCCATCGTGTGGGTCAGCATGTTCAACCGCGACGGCGCGTTCAACTCGTTCCTCGGCCTGTTCGGCATCGAGGGCGCGCCCTGGGTCAACGACCCGCGGTGGGCCCTGCAGACCCTGATGCTGCTGGCCATCTGGCAGTTCGGCGCGCCGATGGTGATCTTCCTGGCCGGGCTCAAGCAGGTGCCGACGGAGCTGTACGAGGCCGCCTCGGTCGACGGTGCGGGGCGGTGGCGGCAGTTCCGCAACGTCACGCTGCCGATGCTGTCCCCGGTGATCTTCTTCAACCTGGTGCTGGAGACGATCAACGGCTTCCAGGGCTTCACGTCCGCCTTCGTGCTCAGCAACGGCACCGGCGGGCCGGTCGACTCCACCCTGATGTACACGCTGAACCTCTACATCAAGGGCTTCGTCGAGCTGGACATGGGCTACGCCTCGGCGATGGCCTGGGTCTTCCTGCTCGCGATCGGCCTGATCACGGTGGTGCTGTTCCGCACCGGCCGGTTCTGGGTCCACTACTCCGACGCCGAGGAGCACTGATGCGCGGCCGGCTGCGCCTGCTCGTCCTGATCCTGATCCTGCTGGTCGTGCTCTACCCGCTGATCTGGATGGTGGGGACGTCCTTCAAGTCGCCCGAGGAGATCGCCAGCAACATCGGGCTGCTGCCGGAGAGCTTCACGCCGGGCAACTTCAGCTCCGGCTGGCAGAAGTTCGACGTCAACTTCGGCCGGTTCTTCCTCAACAGCGCGATGGTCTCCGGGCTGACCGTGCTGGGCAACACCGTGTCCTGCCTGTTGGCCGCGTACGCCTTCGGCCGGCTGCGGTTCCGGCTGCGCAAGTTCTGGTTCTCGATCATGATCGCGACCCTGCTGCTGCCCGGGCACGTGCTGATCATCCCGCAGTACATCCTGTTCCGGAACCTCGGCTGGGTCGGCGGCGAGTGGCCGTACCTGCCGCTGCTGGTACCGCAGTTCCTGGCCACCGAGGCGTTCTTCGTGTTCCTGATGGTGCAGTTCATGCGGGGCATCCCGCGCGAGCTGGACGAGGCCGCGAAGATCGACGGGGCGTCGCCGTACTCGATCTTCCAGCACGTCATCCTGCCGCTGAGCCGGCCGGCCCTGGTGACCACGGCGATCTTCTCGTTCATCTGGACCTGGAACGACTTCTTCCGGCAGCTCGTGTTCCTGTCGGAACTGCAGGACTACACGGCGCCGGTGGCGCTGACGCTGTTCATCGACTCGACGAGCGAGAGCTCGGTGGGTCCGATGTTCGCGATGTCCCTGCTGTCGCTGGTCCCGGTGTTCCTGTTCTTCGTGGCGTTCCAGCGCATGCTCGTCGAGGGCATCAACACCAGCGGGCTCAAGGGATGAGACGCGACTGGCGCGAGACCGTCCGGATCGCCACCGACCTGGCCCTGCTGGGCTTCCTGGTCACCCTCGCGGCGCTGCCGCTGGTCACGGCGGGCGCCGCGCTGGCGGCCGGCAGCGCGGCGGTGCACCACCACCTGGAGCAGGACCGGTGGCCGACCGTCCGCGCGAGCTGGGCGACGTTCCGGCGCGCGCTGGCGCCCGGCCTGGTCGCCGGCCTGGCCACCGCGACGGCCGCGCTGCTGGTGGTCATCGACGTGCTGGCCGTACGCAACGGCACCGTCCCGGGCGGCGCACCGCTGGTGGCGGTCACGGTCGCTCTCGCCGCGGCGGGTGCCGGCTACGGCGCGCTGGTGATCGTGGCCGTGGGCGCCGACCCGGAGCACAGCTGGCGGGCGGCCCTGGCCTCACTGCCCGGTCACGGCCGGGCGGCCGCGGCGGCGGGCGGAGTCGTCGTGCTGGCCGCGGTGCTCGCGGTCCTGGTGCACCCGGCGCTGGTGCCGGTGCTGACGGGGTACGCGCTCTTCGCGCTCCACGTCGTGACCCGGCGGATCTCCCCCGCGCGGCCATTGAACGCAGTGTGAGCCGTTCCGGCCCGGGGGCGTCCGTGTCCCCGGGCCGCCCGGTCAGATGTCCCGGCCTCATCTCCAGGGCGTGTCGCTGCCGGTGTACGGCTCGGCCGGCAAGGCTCCTCCGGTCAGGAAGGCGACCGCGGCTGTGCCGGTCTCGGCCGGCCGGTCGGCGAGAACGGAATGTCCGGCGCCGTCGACGGTCAGCATCGTCGCTCGGGGGAACGTGTCACGGTATTCGCGGGTCACCTCCCAGCGGAGGTAGTCGCACTGAGCCCGCAGCACCAGCACGGGGGTGACGTTGTGGCGTAAAGCCGGCCGGGGGTCGGCGGCCTGCGACGCTGAGGCCGAAGTGGCGATGTTGACCCAGAGGGCGTACCCGGCGGTGGCGTCGACCGGCCGTTCCACCGCGGCGACAGCAGGGCAGCCGGAGCTCATGTTCAGGCTGCGGACGAACTGCTGATAGAGCCCGTCGGCCGTGTGGTCGGACATCAGGGTCCGGGCCGCCGTCAATCCGCCCACCTGGCCCAGGAAGTACGTCGCCCCGAAACGGGTGTGCGCGGTCAGTTGACGGCTCTGGTCGGTCCAGCCGTCCGGAGTCAGGCTGCTGTCGCTGAACGAGTCACTCGACATGGCCGCGGGACTCGCCACGACCACCTTCTCGACAGTGTCCGGGTGCGCGGCGAGGTAGTGCGCGACGAGCTGCCCACCCCACGATGAGCCGATCAACACCACCTTCGGGGCGCCCAGCTGCTGCCGGATGGCGTCGAGGTCGGCGACATGCCGGGCCACGGTGTAGTCCCTCGGATCGAGCCGGCTGGATCGACCGGCACCGGCCTGCTGGTAGTTGTAGACGGCGAATCCGGCACCGGCGAGGCGCTCGGCGAACTCGTCACCGTTGCCGGCCGGGGCGCCCGGGCCACCGTGGACGAGCAGCACCGGCTCGGGGTGCGTCACGGTGTGGGCGGTACGGACGTAGGCGATCCGGGAACCGGTCGGCAGGTCCCAGTACCGTACGGCGGGCGAGCCGGGCGACGGCGTGTAGGTGACCGGCGCCCCGAACCAGGCCCAGGACACTCCGGCCGCCAGCAGGAGCGAAGTCGCGAGGCAGACACCTGCGGTCAGCCCGCTCCGGCTGCCTCGGAGCCGTACCGACAACCGGGCCAGGACGGTCGCGCCCATGATCGCGACGAGGGTGGCAACGGCGTAGGACAACAGCGCGTTCCCGGTCGTCTGGGCGGTGACGAGCAGGGCGACGAAGAAGAGCAGGACGGCGGTGACCACCGCGGTGATCGCGACGAACCAGCCGAAGGCGGTACGGAACCGGATTCTCGTTACTCGGATCATGGTTCGACGCTATGGACCAGGAAGGGTCCTCCCATCCACCCTCGGTGCCCTCCGGCCGTGGTACCGCGGTACCCCTCTCAGACCAGGCCGTGGCGGTGGGCCCAGATGACGGCGTGTACCCGGTCGCGGGCGCCGAGCTTGGCCAGGACCCGGCCGACGTGGGTCTTCACCGTCGACTCGGAGAGAAACAGCTCCCCGGCGATCTCGGTGTTCGACAGGCCGCGGGCGATGGCCACGAGGACCTCGCGTTCCCGGGTGGTCAGCTCCTCCAGGAGGCGTTCCCGTTCCGGCGGGGCGGCCGGACCGGCCCGGTAGTGGTCCAGCAGCGTGCGGGTGATGCGGGGCGAGACGACCGCCTCGCCGGCCGCCACCGTGCGGACCGCCGCGACCAGGTCGGCCGAACGCGCGTCCTTGAGCAGGAACCCGCTCGCGCCGGCGCGCAAGCCGTTGAAGGCGTACTCGTCGAGGTCGAACGTCGTCAGGATGAGCACCCGGGTCTGCGGGCAGTGCGCCACGATCTCCCGGGTCGCCTCGATGCCGTCGAGCACCGGCATCCGCACGTCCATCAGCACCACGTCCGGCCGGTGCAGGCGGGCGAGCTGGATGCCCGCGCGACCGTCGTCGGCCTCCCCCACGATCCGCAGGCCGGGTTGCCGGCCCAGCACCATGGCCATGCCCTCGCGCACCAGCGCCTGGTCGTCCACGAGCAGCACGGTCGTCTCCGCCATCGGTTCCCTCACTCCATGAGTGGCAGGGTCACACGGACGGCCCAGCCGTGTCCCGGCCGCGGACCGGCTTCGACCGTACCGCCGTAGAGCGCGAGCCTCTCCTTCAGCGCGACCAGTCCCTGCCGGGTGCCCACCGACGGTGCGGGTCCGGCGCCGCGCCCGTCGTCGACGACCTCGACGACGATGGGGTCGGCCCGGTAGTCCACCTCGACCAGGACCTGTCGCGCGTCCACGGCGTAGCGCAGCGCATTGGTCAGGGACTCCTGGACGGTACGGAACACGGCGATGCGCAAGCTCCGGGACGTCGGTTCCGCGCCTCGCCGGCGAAGCTGGACCGGCAGCCCGGCAGCACGGAAGGTGCCGACCAGGGTGTCCAGGTCCTGAGTGGCCGGCTCGTCCTCGCCGCCGTCGCGAAGCACGCCGAGCAGCCGGCGCATGTCGGTCATGGCCTCCCGGCCGATGCCGCCGATCCGCTCCGCGGCCGCACGGGCGCGGTCCGGCTCGGTGTCCCCCACGGCGGCGGCACCATCGGCCAGACGCACCATCACGGTCAGGCTGTGGGCCACGATGTCGTGCAGATCATGGGCGATCCTCGTGCGTTCGCGCACCGCCGCCAACTGCCCCTCCTGTTCCCGCTCCCGCGCGAGCTGGACCGTGCGGTCGAGCAACGCCCGCAGGTACCGGCGCCGGATCCGGACGTTGGCGCCGGAGAACACGGCGATCACCGCGATCACCGCGTAGAGGATGCCCTTCGTTCGCCAGTCGGCCGGGCCGGCCGGCGCCGTCAGCGCGACCACGGCCAGCGCCGAGCCGAGGGCCGCCTGGCCCGTGGAGCGGTGGGCGGCGAGTGCGTACAGCGCGCAGGCGAGCGCCACACCGATGAAATGCTCGGTCATCAGAGCGCCACCGGCGGCGACCGCCGCCACCGGCCACCACGGCCGCGTACGGCGGACCAGCATCGTGCCCGCCACGATCAGGCTGACGGCTCCCCACGCCGGGCCGACCGGTTGCGGTATCCGGAGCCCCGTGCCGTTGTCGAAACTCCACAGCAGGCAGAGCAGGGCGACCAGCGAGTCCACCACCCGCGGATGGCGGACCAGGAATGCGCGCACCGCACCTGCCGGGTTCGGCAGGCGCGGCGGCTCAGCCACGGCACCCACGGTCATGCATCGTCGTGCGCCCGGGCCGCCATGGCTTCGACGGTACGGAGGCAGGCCGATCCCGGCATCCACCCACGGTGCCATCGCGCCGTGGCACCGGGGTACCACGGCGATCGGTGCCCCGTCACGATCTAGGAGCGTTCCCCGGTGATGTAGCCGGCCAGGGAGGAGCGCTCGGTCTCGAGCTCGCCGATCCGCTCCTTGACCACGTCGCCGATGCTCACGATGCCGTGCAGCACCCCGTCGACGACGACCGGCACGTGCCGGAACCGCCGCTCGGTCATCAACCGCTCCACGTCCTCGAGCGGCGCATCCGGCTCGACCGTGTGCACCTCGGCGGTGTGGATGGCGGTGACCGGCTCGCTCAGCACCGCGGCACCGCGCGCGGCCAGGGCCCGCACGATGTCACGCTCACTGACGATCCCGTCGACCCTGGTTCCGTCGGCGGACACCACGATGGCGCCGATCCGGTGCTCGGCCAGCACCTTCAGCAGAGCGTCGACGCGCGTCTCCGGAGACACCGTGACGACCTGCCCGCCCTTGACACGAAGAACGTCATTGATCCGCATGTTCCCTCCCCAGGCCTGGTCCTTCCACCCTAGGGGTCGCGGGGCTCTTCCGGCCGTTGCGAGGGTGTCCGATTTATGGCGCTGATGGGCCGGGAACAGCCTGGTCGCGGGCCAGCACCCGGCGCAGCGCCGCTTCGAGCACCTCGGCCGGATCGCCGGGCAGGCCGGGGCTGCGGAACGCGACGTAGTTGTCCGGGCGCAAGAGCACACAGCCGGTGTCGCCGACCTCGCGCAGGCGGGCCCAGTCGCCGTACAGGTCCTCGTAGTCGGCCCCCGGGCCGATCGTCGCCGCGGTCAGCGGGAGGCCCAGCGTGGTGGCGAGTGACGCCGCCGCCGCCACCCACGGCTCGCCGCCGATCCCGGTCAGCAGCGTGAACCGGCCGTGGCCGCCCACGTCGAGGGTGGAGATCCGCTCGGCGCCGTGGCCCAGCCAGGCGTGCGGCACCTTGGCGCCGGGCCAGGTCGTCGGGTGGTGGAACAGTTCCTCGTCGCGGGGGTTGGCCGGCGCCTGCGTACCGTCGGGCACGACCGCCGCCGAGCGGTAGCGCTGGTCCAGCTCGACGCCGTGGGTGTTGAACTCGTAGTCCTTGAAGGCGATGGCCTCGCGCAGCAGCTGGCGCTGTTTCTCCGAGGCGTCGCCGGGCAGCTTGCGGGCGTCCATGTTCGCCCGCATCTGGTCCGGGTCCTCGGTCGAGAGCAGGCCCAGCGCCTGGAAGATGCGGCCGGTCTCACCGATGCTGCGGTTGGCCCGTTCCACGATCTGCGCGCCGACCGGCGCCCGCTCGGCGCTGTAGGACTCCAGCAGCCCCGGCCCGGCCGCCCCGGACAGCACCAGCTTCAGCTTCCAGGCCAGGTTGTACGAGTCCTGGATCGAGGTGTTGGAGCCCAGCCCGTTCGACGGCGGGTGCCGGTGCACCGCGTCGCCGGCGCAGAACACGCGGCCCTGCTGGTAGCGCTCGGCGTACAGGTGGTTGACCGTCCAGGCCGACGACGACTTGATGGTGACCGGCACGGTGTCGTCGCCGATGAGCTGGTGGGCGATCTGCCGGGCGTAGGCGTCGGTGAGGTCCGGCGGCTCACCGTCGATGTCGTAGCCCCAGACGATCAGCCACTCGTGCCACGGCCGGACGCAGCGCACCAGTCCCATGCCGATGCCGCCGACGTCGGCGCCGGTCTGCAGCACCCAGTAGAGGGTGCTGGGCCGGTGCGCGACGAAGCGGGTCAGGTCGGCCTCGAAGACGATGTTGATGCTGCCGGCGACGCCCATCCGGCCGACCATCGGCAGGCCGATGTCCTCGGCGACCCTGCTGCGCCCGCCGTCGGCGCCGATCAGGTACTTCGCGCGGATCCGGTACTCGTCGCCGCGCAGCCGGTCGCGCACGGTCGCGGTGACGCCGTCGTCGTCCTGGGTCAGCGACAGGTATTCGGTGTCGTAGCGCAGGTGGGTGCCGCGGGCGGTGGCGGCGCCGGCCAGCACCGGCTCCATCAGGTGCTGCGGCATGTCGCACATCGCCGTGGGCGAGGCCAGGTCGTGGTCGGCCTGCCGGGACGGATGGGTGTACCAGGTGTGCAGCCGGCCCAGCTCCTCGCCGTTGAGCGCGGACACGAACGGCGTCTGGCCCATCAGGTGCTGCGGCGTGGCCAGGGCGACCACCTGCTCCTCGAGGCCGGCGTCGCGCAGCACCTCCATCGTGCGCTGGTTGGTGATGTGCGCCCGGGGCGTGTCGGCCAGCCGGCTGTACTTGGTGACCATGATGTTCGGCACGCCGTACGTGCTGAGCAGCATCGCCGCCGCACTGCCGGCCGGTCCGCTGCCGACGATGAGCACGTCGGTCTCGACCACGTCTGTCACGGCTTCTCCTCGGCGATCCGGAAGGTGTACGACACCTGGTGCCATTCCTCGACCGCGCGACCGTCCGGCGGAGGGCCGGCGCCGGGCGTGAAGTCGACGATCAGCTCGTCCTTGACCCCGAACACGGTGTCGGAGTCCAGGTAGGCGCCGCCGGCCACGAACAGCTGGGTGACCAGGCGGCGGTAGCCCGGCGCGCTGATCATGAAGTGCAGGTGCGGCGCGCGGTACTGGTGGCGGCCGGTCGCCGCCAGCATCTGCCCGACCGGGCCGTCGTCCGGGATCGGGTACTCCGACGGCAGGATCGACCAGAAGCGCACCCGGCCGTCGTCGTCGCTGGTGAACCGGGCCCGCAGCACCGGCCCGGCCTGCTCGGGGAGCTGCACGTCGTAGAAGCCGTCGTCGTTGGACTGCCAGACGTCGACCACCGCCCCGGCCACCGGCTCACCCTCGACGTCGGCGATCAGCACGTCGGCCCACAGCGGCGTGCCGGGCAGGCCGGCGGCGATGTCCGCGCCGAGCGGCTCCGGCGGCGGCCCGGGCACGTAGAACGGCCCGAGCACGGCCGACGGGGTGGTCTGCGGGGTCCGGGAGTTGCTCAGCAGATCGACCATGCTCGACACGCCCAGGGTGTCGGAGAGCAGCACGAACTCCTGGCGGGTCGGCGAGCACAACTGGCCGGTGCGGGTGAGGAAGTCGACGGCGTACTCCCACTCCCGCTGGGTGAGATCGTTGCGGTTGGTGTAGTCGTGCAGGGCCCGGACCAGGTCGGTGATCAGGCTGCGGACCCGCGGATCGGGCGCGCCGGCGAAACTGGCCAGGACCTGGCCGGTCAGGGCGCTGAAGTCCGGCACGGCGGCGGGTCCGGGCGGGCGGGTGCCCTCGTACGCGGCCCCGAGCAGTGCACGGACCCCGTCGGCGTCCACCCGTCGCGCCGCCTCGTCCAGGTCACCGGCGGCCATGCCCAGCTCCCGCAGTGAGGTGGGGCCGCCCCACGAGGTGATCAGGTCGTACAGGCCGGAGGGGGCGTCGCGGACCTTGAGCGCCTCGGCCACCACCCGCATCGCCTCCGGCGCGGCCGCCGCCTGGTGGGCCATGACCTGCGGCAACATGACTGTGTGGGTGGGCGCGTGCGGCAGCCCGTACGAGCCGCCCAGCAGGTGGCAGAGCTTGTGGTGCAGCCCCATCCGTACCGTGCCCAGGCAGATCCCGGCCAGCCAGGCCCCGGTGAGGGCGTCCGAGCGGGCCTCGAGATCACCGGGATCGGTGACGATGCCGGGCAGCGCCCCGGCCAGCAGGGTGATCGCCCGCCGGGCCAGCGCGCCGGTCGCCGGGTTCGCGTCCGGCGAGTAGAGCGCCTCCACCGCGTGCGCCATCGCGTTGACCCCGCTGGTGACCGAGAGCGGCACCGGCAGGCCCAGGGTCAGCTGTACGTCGTACAGGACCGTCTCGGGGAGGATCTCCGGCGCTGAGCGGGTCGTCTTGCCGGTCTCGTCGGTCTCGCCGAGCACCGGGGTGACCTCGGAGCCGGCGTACGTGCTCGGCACGGCGATCTGCGGCAGCCCGGTGCGCACCGACAGCGCCTTGCCCAGCCCGGTGGCCGAGCCGCCGCCGACCGAGACGAGGCAGTCCGCGTCGAGGCCGCGGACCAGCTCCAGCGCCTCCCGGGTGACGTCGACCGGGGTGTGCATCGCGGCGCCGGCGAAGTGCCCGGCCAGCAGCGGACCGAGGCTCGTGGCTGCCCGCGCGGCGGCGTCGGCCGTGCCCGCGCCGGAGACCACCAGCACCCGGCTGCGGCCGAGGCGGCGCACCTCCTCCGGCAGCTGGTCCAGCACCCCGGGCCCGAACACGACCCGGGCCGGGCCGGACGTGTACGCGAAGGACGTCATGGTGCGAACCTCCCACGGTTGCGCCGCCGTTTCCTGCACAGAACCATCGCATGGCTGCACGAAACGACGGCTCGTTCAGGTCACGAACGTGCTGGGTTCCGCCGCGGGTCGGCTCAGCCGTCGCGGCGTACCGCTGCGGGGGTGGTCTGCAGATGCCGGCGCATCACCCGGGTGAGATGTTCCTGGTGGGTGAAGCCGCAGCGGTCCGCGACCGCGGCGATCGGCATGGTGCCGGTGCGCAGCAGCCGGCACGCGGTGTCGAGCCGCAGGCGCAGCAGATACTGGTGCGGGGCCTGGCCGACGCGGGCCTTGAACTGCCGGGAGAAGTGGCTGACGCTCAGCCCGGCCGCCGCGGCCATGTCGGCCAGCGGCACCGGCTCGCCGAGCCGTTCCGTGAGCAGCTCGCGCACCCGGGCCAGCTGCCGCTCGCTGAGCCCGGCCGGCCGGCGCCGCTCGTCCGGTCCGGCCGGCGGCCGCCGGGTGCCGTGCCGGCGGGCCAGCTGCGCGGCCAGCAGACCGGCGACCTGATCCACATAGGTACGGGCGGACGGCTCCCACTGCCGCAACACCGAGTCCAGCGCCAGCACCAGCTGCTCCAGCAGCGGATCGGCCACGCCCAGCTCCTCGGCCAGCGTGACCGGCGGCCCGTCCTGCCCCTGCTGCAACGAATCGTCGTCGAGGTACACGTGCACCGTGTCGAGCGGTCCGCCCAGCTCCACGGTCAGGTCCTTGCCGGCCGGGTGCACGAAGAAGCCACCCGGGGCGACCGTGCGCGCGCTGGTCAGGCCGAGGTGCCCGCGGCGGACGGTGACCGGCCCGTTGAGGTGCAGGATGACGAGGTGGCTGCGGGCGGCGTCGAAGGCGGCCCGGTACGGCTGCTCGCGCTGGGTGGACACGTAGAGGCCGGACCAGCCCAGACCCGCACTGGTCCGGTCGGGCCGGATCCACGGCTGGCGCAGGATCCCGTTGGTGTCGAGCAGCGACAGCTCGTCCATGCCGCATCCTAACCCCGCGCGGCAGGAGTGGCCGGTGCCGTCATCGGGTATGGCGGTGTCATGACAGTGGGCCCGGTCGTCGTCGCCAGTCGTTACCGGCTGGGTGAGACGCTCGGCGTCGGCGGCATGGGCCGGGTCTTCCTGGCCCGCGACGAGGTGCTCGACCGGGACGTCGCGATCAAGGAGATCGTGCCGCCGGAGGACATCGCTGAGGCCGACCGTGACGCCGTGCAGCAGCGCACGCTGCGCGAGGCCCGGGCGGCGGCCCGGATCAGCCACCCCAACGCGGCCCAGGTGTACGACGTCATCGCGGCGGACGGCGCCACCTGGATCGTGATGGAGTACGTGAAGTCGCGCTCGCTGAAAGAGGTCATCGACCAGGAGGGCCCGCTCGAGCCGCGCCGGGTCGCCGAGATCGGCCTGGCCGTGCTGAACGCCCTCGACGCCTCGCACCGGGCCGGCGTCCGGCACCGCGACGTCAAGCCGGCCAACGTGCTGCTGGGCGACGACGGCCGGGTGGTGCTCACCGACTTCGGCATCGCCACGATCGAGGGCGACGGCATCGTGACCAGCTCGAACATGGTGCTGGGCTCCCCGCAGTACATGTCGCCCGAGCGGGTCCGCGACGGCACCACGCTGCCCGCCTCCGACCTGTGGTCCCTGGGCGCGACGCTGTACACGGCGGTGGAGGGCCACTCGCCGTACGAGCGGGGGTCGGTGTTCGAGACGCTGACCGCGGTCGCCTCCGACGAGCCGGCCCCGGCCGGGCATGCCGGGGTGCTGGCGCCGGTCCTCGAAGGGCTGCTGCGCAAGGACCCGGCCGCCCGGATCGACCTGGAAGAGGCCCGGGAGCTGCTGGAAGAGGTCGCGAGCGGCGAAACGGCGGCTCCTCCGCGCCCGCGATGGCCGTGGAGCGGCTGGCGTGACCGCGACCGGAACACGCCGGCCCGGGTAACGGCCGCGCCTGCGTCGCCCGCCCCAGCTCCGGCGGCGGAACCGGACGCGAAACCGGCACCCACCGCGACACCAGACTCGCCACCCGCACCCAGCGCGACACCCGCGCCTGCGGCGACACGCGACGCGCCGCCGGCATCCACAGCGACACCCCACGCGGAACCCGCACCCACCGCGACACGCGACGCGGCGCCCACGGCGGCACCGGACGCGCAACCCACACAAGCCTCAGCGGCAGCCCCGGCGCTGGCCCCGGCGTCGGGCGTGCCCCGGCAACGGGTTCCCGAGGCCGAGACCATCACCGAGACCGGGGTTGCGGCCGCGCCCCTCACCCAGGCCGAGCCCGCCACCAAGGCCGAGCCCGCCGCCGAGGCCGCGCCTATCACTGAGGCCGGGCCAATCGCTGAGGCCGCGCCAATCACCGAAGCCGAGCCCGCCGCCGAGGCCGCGCCTATCACTGAGGCCAGGCCGACCACCGAAGCCGAGCCGATCCCCGAGGCCGAGCCCGCCGCCAAGGCCGCCCCTATCACTGAGGCCAGGCCGACCACCGAAGCCGAGCCGGAGGCAGAGACCGCTCCCCCACGCGGCACCGCGCCGGTACCCGCCCCCAGAACCTCTGCCCCGCGGCGACGGTCCCTCCTGGCCGCGGGAGTAGCCGCCGTGGTCCTGGCCGGCGCGGGCACCACCTGGTGGTCCCTGCACGACGACAGCGACGGGACCCCCCGAACATCCCCCACCGTCGCGCCGACAGCATCCGCCCAGGCCACGACCGTTCCGGGCTCGACCGGTCCCGGCTCGACCGGACAGGGCACCGCATCGGCGAACCCTGCCGGCGTACCGGCCGGGTCAGCCCCCGCCCCGAGCGCCACCCCGGCCAGCAGCGCGCCCACCGGCCGGGCCGGGAACCCGGTGGCCCGCCCGCCGCTGCCCGACGGCTGGCGTGACTACCGGGACCCCACCGGTTTCCGGCTTTACGTCCCCGAGGGCTGGTCGAGGTCGAAGGAGGGCTCGATCGTCTACTTCCGCGACGGCAAGGGCCACGTGCTCGGCATCGACCAGACCAACAGCCCCCAGTGGAACCCGGTGGCCGACTGGAAGGGCAAGGCCAAGTACCGGGTGTCCATCGGTGACTTCCCGGGCTACAAGGAGATCAAGATCGTCCCGGTGAAGTACTGGCTGAAGGCCGCCGACTGGGAGTTCACCTTCAACGGCAGCAACCGCCGCCATGTCAACAACCGCGGCCTCATCACGTCGAAGAAGCAGGCGTACGGCATCTGGTGGGAGACCAGCGACTCCCGCTGGAAGGCCGACCGCGACGACCTGCAGCTGATCTTCGACAGCTTCCGGCCCAAGACATAGGGCCTGGGGCCGGCGACACGGGTCCTTGCACGTCGCCCCGACGCGCACTATGTTAACGGTCACATCAATTCTATCGGCGTTTGTCGATTGATGCGGTCACCGGCACCGAGGGGATTCGTATGCGGAACTCGAGCGGTACGGCCAAGCGGCTCCTCGGTGCCTTGCTGATCTCGGCGCTGGTGGCCGCGGCCTTGGTGACCAGCGGGGAACCCGCGGCGGCCGCGCCGAACGATGTGGTCGCCACGCCCCCGATGGGCTGGGCGTCCTGGAACACGTTCGCCGCGAAGATCGACTACAACGTGATCAAGAGCCAGGTCGACGCCATCGTCTCCACCGGGCTCAAGGACGCCGGTTACCAGTACGTCAACATCGACGAGGGCTGGTGGCAGGGCACCCGGGACTCCGCCGGCACCATCACCGTGGACACCGCGGAGTGGCCCGGCGGCATGGCAGCCATCGCCGCCTACATCCACAGCAAGGGCCTCAAGGCCGGCATCTACACCGACGCCGGCCGCGACGGATGCGGCTACTACTACCCGACCGGACGCCCGGCCGCGCCCGGCTCGGGCAGTGAAGGCCACTACGACCAGGATTTCCTGCAGTTCTCCCGGTGGGGCTTCGACTTCGTCAAGGTGGACTGGTGCGGCGGCAACGCCGAGGGGCTCAACCCGCAGACCGCCTACACGCAGATCAGCGACTCCATCGCCCGCGCCACGGCGCAGACCGGCCGGCCCATGGCGTTCTCGATCTGCAGCTGGGGAAACGGCAGCCCGTGGAACTGGGCCCCCGGCATATCGACGATGTGGCGCACCAGCCAGGACATCATCTACTACGGCGAGAAGGCGTCGATGGACCGGGTGCTGGCCAACTTCGACTCCGCCCAGCACCCCACCGCCCAGCGGCCCGGCCACTACAACGACCCCGACATGCTCGTCGTCGGCATGCCGGACTTCACCGCGGCGCAGAACCGCAGCCATCTGGGCCTGTGGGCGATCTCCGGGGCACCCCTGCTGGCCGGTAACAACATCGCCACCATGGACGCGGAGACCCGCGCCATCCTGACCAACCGGGAAGTCATCGCGATCGACCAGGATCCGCTCGGCCGGCAGGGCACGAAGGTCGCGGAGGACACCACCGGGCTGCAGGTCTACAGCAAACCCCTCACCGGTACGGGAAAACGGGCGGTCCTGCTGCTCAACCGCACCGGGGCCACCGCCTCCATCACGGCCCGCTGGTCGGCGCTGGGGCTGACCGGCCCGGCATCCGTGCGCGACCCGTGGACGGCCACCGACCGCGGGTCCTTCGCCACCGGCTACACCGCCAGCGTGCCGGCCAAGCAGTCCGTGCTGCTCACCGTCACCGGCACGGAGGGACCGAGCGCCGCCACCACGACGATCGTGGGGCGGCAGTCCGGCCGGTGCCTGGACATCAACAACTCCAGCACCACGAACGGCACCCAGGCGCAGCTGTGGGACTGCAACGCCCAGAGCAACCAGTCCTGGACCCGCACCTCCGCCGGTCAGCTCACCATCTACGGCACCAAGTGCCTGGACGCATACAACGGCGGCACCACCAACGGCACGCGGGCGGTCATCTGGGACTGCAACGGCCAGAGCAACCAGCGGTGGAACGTCAACGGCGACGGCACGATCACCAGCGCCGCGTCCGGTCTGTGCCTGGACGCGTCCAACGCGGCCACCGCCAACGCAACCAAGATCGTGCTGTGGACGTGCGGGTCGGGCCTCAACCAGAGGTGGAACCTGAGCTGAGCGGCGCTGTCCGTCCTAGCCCGCGGCGTTCAGCCGGCGCAGCTGGTCCTCGCCCAGTTTCACGTCCAGGGCCGGCAGCGCCGCCTCGAACTGCTCCGGCGTGCGCGGCCCGACCAGCGGGATCGTCCGCGGTGCGGGCTGCTGCATCAGCCACGCCAGGACCAGCTGGTTCGGCGTGACGCCCACCTCGGCGGCCACCTCGGTCAGCACGGCGAGCCGCGCGTCGGTGTCCGGTCCGGCGTACGCCTCCATGGCCCAGTGCCCGGCCCGCTTGGCCGGGTCGTCATAGATCCCCTTGAGGATCGGCGAGTACGCCACCAGCGTCAGGTCCTCATGTGTGTCGAGGTAGTCCAGCTGCTCGGCCCCGACGATGGACGCGCTGTCGTTACCGGGCCGGGGCCGCAGGTACGAGTGCTGCTGTTGCAGGGCCACCGGGGCCGGCCAGCCGTACCGGTCGCACAGCTGCCGGATCCGCTCCAGCCGCCAGGTCCGCACGTTCGACCAGCCCAGGTACCGGATCTTCCCGGCCTGCACCAGGCCGGCCAGGGCCTCCAGGGTCTCCTCCAGCGGGGTGGCCCGGTCGTCGACGTGCACGTAGTAGAGGTCGACGTGGTCGGTGCCGAGCCGCCGCAGGCTGCCGTCGAGGGCGTGCCGCAGCGTGTCACCGCCCGCGCCGGCGAAGGTACGCCGGGCCAGGTCCCAGTTCGCCGTGCCGTCGGCGTCCCACAGGTGCGGCGAGTACTCCGGCAGCGCACTGCCCTTGGTCGCGAGGAACACCTGGTCGCGCCGCCCGCCCCGGCGCAGCCAGCGGCCGAGCAGCTCCTCGCTCTCCCCGCCCCGGCTGTCCCGCCTCGCCCACCACTCGTAGCAGTCCGCGGTGTCGATGAACGATCCGCCGGCCTCGAGATAGCGGTCCAGGATGTGCACCGAGTCCCGCTCGTCCGTGGCGTTGCCCATCTGCATGGCCCCGAGCGCGATCCGGCTGACCTGCTGCCCGGTGGTGCCCAGTTCGATCGTCTGCATGCCGACGACGCTACGACCTGGAGCGCGCTCCAGGTCAACATCGCTGTGCACAGTGGATCGTTCAGCAGGTCAGCTGGCCGGCGCGGTCCTTGGCCTGCAGGACGTGCCGGGCCGCGTCGGTGAGCCGGGTGGCGAAGGCCGGCGACGTGCGGGCCTCCGCGATCAGTGACGACGCCATCGATGCCGCGTCCTGCGGCCGGATCGTCAGCGCCAGGTCGCCGCCCGCCGCCACGAACCGCACCGCGCGTTCGCCGGCGGGCAGCGACGACGCCGAGTCGGCCGCGCCCAGGTCGTCCGACATCACCAGCCCGGTGTAGCCGAGCCGCTCGCGCAGCAGGCCGGTGACGATCGGCTTGGAGTACGCCGCGATGGACGAGCCGTCGATCTTCGGGTACGTCGCGGACGAGATCATCACCCCGGCCGACCCGGCCTTGATCCCGGCCACGAACGGCTTCAGGTACGGGTCGTCGGCCGTGGTCGTGTCGTCGACGACCCGGACAGCGGTGTCGGTGTTGGCGCGGACCCGGCCCAGCCCGGGGAAGTGCTTGAGGATGGTCAGCACCTCGGCGCCCTGCGAGGCCGACACCACCGTGGCGATGTCCGCCGCGACCTTGTCCGGGTCGGAGCCGTACTGGCGGTGGAAGCCCCCGATGGGCGGGTTGCCCTCCCCCAGTCCGGCCGGGACCGTGTCCGCGACGGGCGCCAGGTTGACCGTCACGCCGATCCCGGCGAGGCGCTGGGCGGTGTCGCGTACGGTGCCGCGCAGCTTCGCCGCAGGGCCGGCGCCGAGCCGCTGGGCCGAGGGGATCAGCGGGAAGTCGCGGCCCTTGAGGGTCTGCACGCTGCCGCCCTCCTGGTCCAGCGCGACCAGCAGCGGTGTCCCGGCCCGGTGTTGCAGGGCGGCGATGTCGGCGCGCAGGCCCGCGGCGGGCCGGGAGCTGCGCCCGGCCAGGAAGACCCCGCCGAGGTCGTGCCGGGCGACCACGTCGCCGAGCTCACGCGGGTTGCTCACCGGGGTGCCGATCATGAGCACCTGGCCGGCGCGCGCGGCCGGGGACAGCCCGGCCAGGATCGTGTCGACGCAGCTTTGCGGACTCGGGTTCGGCGACGCGCTGGGCACGGGCGCGGCGCTGAGGGAGGCCGGAGGCGGAGACGGACTGGACGACAAGGCGCGCGGCGCGGGAGTGTCCGCGCACCCCGTGATCACGGTCAGCAGGACAATTCCGGCACTCAGCCACCGCACTCTGCTCGTCATCGCCGCCCACGGTATCGAACGCGGGACCGGGGCGTGCGGAGCGCTACCGCCGGCGGAGCCGCTGGAAGCCGACGGCCGCCAGCACACCCGCGATCACGATCAGGGCCGCGATGATGATCTGGTGCCCCAGGGCCACCCGGTCCAGCGTGTCCTGCGACTGGGCCGCCGGGCGCAGCCAGGTCTCGTCGCTCTGCTGCGGCACCCCCGCGGCGGCCGGGCCGGCGGCCTCCTGGGGTGAGGCCACCACGCCGGGCTCGGCCGAGCGGGACGGTTTGGGCTTCGGCGCCGCCGCGGCCTTGCTCGGCTTGGTCGCGGCGACCACTGCCGGGGCCTTGAGCTGCAGATCCGAGCACGAGTAGTAGGTGTCCGGGGTGCTGGAGGTCTGCCAGACCGTGTAGAGCACGTGCCGTCCCGTACGGCCGGCGGGCAGCTCGGCGCTCATCCGGTAGGCACCGGAGCGCAGCGGCGGGTCCTGCACGGTCAGGATCGGCTTGCTGCCCAGGTCGTCCCAGCCCAGCGGCTGCTTCGGGTCGTAGCCCTGCTTGGTCAGGTAGACCCGGAACGTGCCCTGGTGCGGGATGGTGGCCCGGTACTTGATGGTAAGCGTGCTGCCTGCGGCCAGCTTCGTCGTCGGCCAGTCTGTGCGGGGCAGGTCCAGACCCCGGAATTCCGGCAGGTCACCGCTGCACAGGTTGCCGTCCGGGATGAACTGTTTGTCCTTGCCGTTCACGTTGGGCACCCGCACGTTGTCGAAGCTGCCGAAGGACCGCCCGTTCGCCGCGAGCGCCGCCTTGCACGCCGCCGAGCCCGCCTGCTCGCCACCGCCGGCGCACGCCGCGGTACGGCTGAGCGGCTGGGTCGGCGCGCCGTGCGCGAGCGCGGGCGCCGCCGGGAGCAGTGTCGTGGCCGCGGCGATCCCACCGGCCACGATCAGCGCAGCGGTACGGCGTACGACGGTCATGCCTTCTCCTCGTGCTCGCAGGGTACGGCGGCGGACCGGCCTCCCGGCGAACAGTACGGAGATCAGCGCTCAGTCGTTCACCACCGTGGGTGGCGCTGCCCGGAAAAACATCCCGCTGTGGTTGCATGGCCATGCAGTCACACAACACAGGAGGACACATGGAGAAGCCCGACGTCGGCCCCATCTCGGGTGAGCCGCCGGCCGAGCTGGTCGTGGAGGATCTGGTCGTCGGTGACGGCGACGAGGCCAAGCCGGGTCACCAGGTCACCGTCCACTACGTGGGCGTCGCGTTCTCCTCGGGCAAGGAGTTCGACGCGTCGTACAACCGGGGCGAGGCGTTCGACTTCGGCCTGGGCGCCGGTCAGGTCATCGGCGGATGGGACCAGGGGGTGGTCGGCATGCGTGTCGGCGGCCGCCGCAAGCTGACCATCCCCCCGCACCTCGGCTACGGCGCCCGCGGCGCCGGTGGCGTGATCAAGCCGAACGAGACCCTCATCTTCGTGGTGGATCTGCTCGGGGTGCAGTAAGCCAGGGCCGGCAGGCCGCGCGGGCCGGGACGGGCGTCGCCTGTCCCGGCCTGCTGCTGTCCGCTTCCCGGGAGTCGGGCCGCCGGCCCGGCCACGAGTCGAACGGCTCGCCGATCGGGGTCATCGGGCCGCCTTGAGGTCGGCACAACCGGTCTCGTCCGGCAGCAGCGGGCGCAGCAGCACCGACCAGCTGTTGTTCGCCCAGACCCAGGGGGTGGTCGCGGTGGCGTCCTTGGCCGCGGCCAGCACGGCGTCGCGCTGCTCTCCGGTGGCGGTCACACAGCTGAGCTTCAGATCAGGGTTCAGCGGCTCGCCCGGCAGCGCGGGGCCGGGCCACTCCACCGTCCGGGGGCGTCCGGGCTGGTCCGCGGGCTCCACGTACGGCTGCACGATGCCGGCGATGATCTCCGGCCGGTACTGCTGGGGCTCGCTGGTCATCAGCTTGGTGGTCAGGTCGCCGAGCTCGTCGACGAACGTACGCAGCTTCGTCCGGGCCTGCTGCTGGGCCTTGGTGAGCTGCGGGTCGTCGGGCCGGGCCTCGCGCAGCGCCACCGCGCCGACCGTCCGCTTCCCGGCCGGGGTCACGACGGTGACCTCGGTGGTCGGCGCGTCGGCGACCCCGGGCTGGCCGAAGTCGGTGCCGGGCTTGACGCCGGCCGCGACGGCCTTGTCGAGCAGCTGTTGCAGGGTGGCCGGGGAGATCGTGCCCCACTGGAGGTTGGGCAGGGCCGGGCCGGGGAAGGCCAGGGTGACCGGGCCGTTGAAGATCACCCGGCCGTCGGCGTACACGCTGGTCTCGGGGAGCCGGCCGACGATCGCGCTCGGGGGCACGAAGCCACCGGCGGAGGAGACCCGCAGGACCAGCGTGTCCCCGTCGCCACCGGTGGTGGGGGCCGAGGAGCTGTCCGGCGACGGGCCGGTGCCCGGGGCACCGGCGGCGGTCGGCTGAGCACAGGCGCTGAGCAGGAACAAGGTCACGGCGGCAGCGGCCGTCCACGAGCCGCGAAGTCTGGTCATAGGCGGTCAGACGTACCCCGTGGCGCCCCGGTTCCTACCCCTTTCGGGGAAAAAAAATCGGTCCCGGGACGCAGTGACCGGCCCCGGGGGGCGGGGCCGGTCACCTCTATCGGGGCGGAGTGTGGATCAGGGGCGGCTACTTGACCGAGCCCAGGGACAGGCCCTGCACGAGCTTGTCCTGGGCCGCGAAGCCGGCCACGAGCACAGGCAGCGACACCACGAAGGCGGCCGCGCACAGCTGGGCCAGGAACAAGCCCTGGCTGGTGACGAAGCTGGTCAGGAAGACCGGGGAGGTCTCCGCCACGGTCGCCGTCAGCACCCGGGCGAAGAGCAGCTCGTTCCAGCTGAAGATGAAGCAGATCAGCGCGGTCGCGGCGATGCCGGGCATGACCACGGGCGCGATGACCGAGCGCAGCGTCTTGGCCAGGCTGGCGCCGTCCATCGAGGCGGCCTCGAGCATCTCCACCGGCACCTCGGACAGGAACGAGCGCATCATCCAGACCGCGATGGGCAGGTTCATCGAGGTGTAGAAGACGATCAGCAGCCAGATGTTGTCCAGCAGGCCGGTGTTCTGCGCGAACAGGTACAGCGGCAGCAGGCCGGCGACGACGGGCAGCATCTTGGTCGACAGGAAGAAGAACAGGACGTCGGTCCACTTCTTGACCGGCTTGATCGACAACGCGTACGCGGCCGGGAACGACAGCAGCAGCACCAGCAGGGTCGAGATCACGCTGGCGGTCAGCGAGTTCAGCAGCGGCGGCCACGGGCTCGCACCGCCGGAGAAGAACTCGTGGTAGCCCTCCAGGGTCAGCGGGGCGGCCACGGACGGCGGGTTGGTGGCGGCGTCGGCCTCGCTGTGGAAGGAGGTCAGCACCATCCAGACGACCGGCAGCACGAACAGCAGGCCGACCACCCAGGCGAGCAGCGACAGCCACGGCCCGCCGCGGTCCTTCTTCTTCGGTACGGCCTGGTGGCTGGGCGCGGTGCGGGTCACGGTGGTGGTCATCGGCCCGGGTCCTCCTTGAACAGCGACGAGACCGTCCGCAGGGCGAACGTCGCGATGATGATCGTGCCGATCACGACCACGACGGCGGCGGCGGACGCGCGGCCGTAGTCGTGGGCCTGGTAGAAGATCTGATAGATCGTGTACGGCAGGTTCGCCGTACCGAGGCCGCCGGACGTGATGGTGAAGACCGCGTCGAAGTTCTGCACGATGTAGATGGAGCCGAGCAGCGCGCCGAGCTCGAGGTACTGACGCAGGTGCGGCAGCGTCATGCTGCGGAAGATCTGCCAGGTGTTGGCACCGTCGATGCGGGCCGCCTCGATGACGTCGAGCGGGCGTCCCTGCAGGCCGGCCAGCAGGATCAGCATCATGAACGGCGTCCACTGCCAGACCAGGGCGAAGATCACCGACCACAGCGGCATGTTGCTGATCCAGTCGGGCTGCGGCGGGTTGCCGGAGCCGAACAGCCCCCAGACCCAGGTCAGTGCGCCGTTGAAGAGGCCGTACTCGGGGTTGTAGAGCGCGTGCTTCCAGAGCAGGGCGGCGGCGACGGGCACCACCAGGAACGGGGCGATCATCATCGTCCGGACCGCGCCCCGGCCCCGGAACTTGCGGTCCAGCAGCAACGCGATGCCGAGCCCGAGGACCAGGCTGATCAGGACCACGCCGACGGTCAGCAGGATCGTCGTCCAGACCGCGTCGCGCATGTTGACGTCGGTGAAGACCCGCCGGAAGTTGTCGAAGCCGGCGAACCCGCGCTCGTCGGGGTAGTAGGCGTTCCAGTCCATGAACGAGATGACCAGTGTCGCCACGAACGGCAGCTGGGTCACCACGATCATGAAGATGAGGGCGGGCAGCAGCGGCGCCCGCCGGGCCCAGCCGGCGGCCCGGCGCGCCGCACCGGGCGGCGTGGGCGTCAGACCGGTCGTGCCGGATCCCGTCTTCTCGGCCACGGATGTCATCGCTGTCGCCCCCTTCAGCCGTTCTCGCGCGATCGGTACCGTTCCGCGACGTCGTCGGCGAGCCGCTGGCCCCGTTTCAGCGCCTCGTCGACGGTCATCTGCCCGGCGATCGCGGAGCTGACGTACTGCGAGACCTGGGTACCGAGGTCGGTGAACTCCGGGATGTCGACGAACTGGATGCCGAGCGCCGGGCGCGGCTGCACGCCGGGATTGCGCGGGTCCGCGCTGGAGATCGCCTGCTCGGTCGGCTCGGCGAACGCCGACGCCTCCTTGAGGTAGTCCGGGTTGGAGTAGGTCGAGGCGCGCTTGCCGGCCGGCACCTTGGACCAGCCCAGCTGTCCGCCGACGAGCTCCTCGTACTGCTTGCTGGAGGCCCAGGAGATGAACTTCCAGGCGTTGTCCTTCTTCTCGCTCGCCTGCTGGATGCTCCACGACCACGCGTACAGCCAGCCCGAGCTCGGCGTCTTGACGACCGGCGCGGCGACGTACCCGATCTTGCCCTTGACCGGGGAGTCCGCCGCCTCCAGCGAGCCCGCCGCGCTGGTCGCGTCGTACCACATCGCGGCGTTGCCCTGCACCAGGTTGTTCAGGCACTCGGTGAAGCCGGCCTGCGGGGCGCCGACCTCGCCGTGCGCCTTTACCAGGTCCACGTAGAACTGCGTGGCCTGCTTGAACTCGGGCGCGTCGACCCGGGCGTTCCAGTCCTGGTCGAACCAGGTGCCGCCGAACGTGTTCACCACCGTGGTCAGCGGCGCGAAGACCTGGCCCCAGCCCGGCTGGCCGCGCAGGCAGATGCCGGCCATCCCGGGCTGCTTGCCGTCGACCTGCGCGGCGATGTCCGCCACCTGCTGCCACGTCGGCTTGGCGGGCATCTGGATGCCCTGCGCGTCCAGCACGTCCTTGCGGTACATCAGGAACGAGGACTCGCCGTAGAACGGCTCGCCGTAGAGCTTGCCGTCGTCGGCGGTCAGCGACTTGGTCATCGGCGGCAGGATGTCCGCCTGGTTGAACGCACTGTCCGCCGCGACGTAGTCGTCCAGCGGGGCGATCCACTCGCTCTTGGCGTAGATCGGGATCTCGAAGTTGCTCAGCGAGGCCACGTCGTACTGCCCGGCCTGACTGGAGAACTCCTGGCTGATCTTGTCCCGGACGTCGTTCTCCGGCAGCACCGTGAAGTTGACGCTGATGCCGGTCTGCCGGGTGAAATTGGCCTCGGTGAGCCGCTGCAGGTCGATCATCTGCGGGTTGTTCACCATCAGCACGTCGATGCTGTTCGCCCCGCCGGACCCGGCGCTGTCACCACCCCAACCGGCACATCCCGTGAGCGACACGGCCAGCAGGGCTGCGGCGGCCCCCGAGAGAACCGCGCGGACATGTGCACGAGACATGGAGCCTCCCCGGCGAGGCGGATCGGACTCCGGCATCTGTGACGCCGGTAACACCGGACTCAGTAGATGCCTGTGATCGACAGGATGTCAACCACTGGTCACACAGTGCTGCATATATGAGTATCGAAGTTGCCCGGAGGCCCTCAGGCGACCCGCGCCGACCGTCCCTGCACGACCACCACGTCCCCCGGATGCAACTGCCGCCCACGCCGGGTGTCGACCTCCCCGTTTACCGTCACGTCCCCCGACGCGATCAGGATCTTCGCCTCCCCGCCGGTGTCGATGAGGTCGGCCAGTTTGAGGAATTGTCCGAGTCTGATCATGTCGCTGTCGATGGCCACGTCACGCATGACGACCATCATGCCGAACTCGCCGAAAAGAATGTCCGGCACGGTTGAACCATTGACGCGCCCCAGCCGAACTACCCCTCGTGAGGAACCTCGAGAAGCACCGCCGGGCGGGCGTACTGACCGCCGCCGTCGCCGCGGGTGTGCTCGGCGCGGCATCCCCCGCCGCCGCGGACGTCACGGTCAGCCCGCCCAGCGCACCGCAGGGCAGCGGCACCAATGTGACGTTCAAGGTGACGAACACCGCCCGGAGCCCGATCACCAAGGTCAAGCTGATGCTGCCGGCCGAACTGCCGGTCGCCGAGGCCTACCCGCTGTCGGTGGACGACTGGGCGCCGCTGATCACGACCAAGTCGCTGGCCACCCCGATGGACGGCATCCACGGCGAAGCGATCTCCTCCACCGCCGCGGACATCACCTGGACCGCGATGCCCGGCAAGGCGCTCGCCCCCGGCAAGTCGGCCGACCTGCCGGTCGCGATGGGCCCGATGCCGGCCTCCGCCCAGATGAGCTTCACCCTGCAGGCGACCTACGCCGACCCGGCCAAGGGCGCTCCCCTGCCGCCGGCCGTGCTGTCCCTCACCCCGGCGGCGCCCGGCCAGCAAGCGGCGCCCCACTCCGGAGGACACAACGGTACGGGCACCAGCGACACCGGTGACGCCGACGCGGCCACCTTCGCCGCCCTGATCGACGCCAACGACGGCCCGGGCTTCTGGACCATCGCCGGCTGGGTCGTCGCCGCACTGGCCGCGGCCGCCGGAGCCGTCGCGGTGCTGCGCTCCCGCCGCCGCCCGGCCGAAGCCGCCGCCGAAGAGCCCGAAGCCGAGCCGGACGACAAGGAACTCGTCAGCGCGGCCAAGACACCACGGGTCACGTCCTGGAGCTACAAGGACGGCCCGACCGGATGACAGACGTCCCGCGCAGGTGGGCGCGGGTGTGTCGTGCTGATGCGCGTGGGGCGCGGAACACGACCGGCGGGTGGGGTCCAGGGCAAGACCCACGACCTGCAACGTGGCGGGGCGGGAAGGTTCGGCTTCCCGCCCCGCTCTCTGTTGAATGGCTCTGTTTGATGGCCTCGCCTTCGGCTCGGCGGGATTTGCGCCCACGAGGTCTGTGTCGAGGTCACCGAAAATGACCACGGCAGAGGGCGCCTAGTCATTTTCGGCGCCCTCGACACAGACGGCGCAAATCCGACTCTGGTCGCGGTTAAACCGAGACCGGGCGCGGGGTTCTCAAGGCTTGGATGATTTCGGTCAGTACTCGTTCTGAGTCTTCGTGGGGGATCTGGCAGGTTCCGGCGGCTTGGTGGCCGCCGCCGCCGTAGCGGAGCATCACCTCGCCGATGTCGACGGGTGAGGTGCGGTCGAGGATTGATTTGCCGCAGGCGAAGACCGTGTTGAGCTTCTGGCGGCCCCAGATGATGTGGATCGACACCCGGGCCTCGGGGTAGAGGGCGTAGACCATGAAGCGGTTGCCCGCGTGGATCGTCTCCTCCTCGCGCAGGTCGACCACCACCACGTCGCCGTCGACGTGGCTGACCCGGCGCAGCTGCTCCACGAACATCGCCGAGCAGTCGCGGAAGAGCTCGGCGCGCTCGCGGACGTCCGGCAGCTCGAGGATCTCGTCGACCGTCTGCAACTGCAGGCAGGCGTCGATCAGCAACATCATCAGCTGGTAGTTCGAGATCCGGAACTCCCGGAAGCGGCCCAGCCCGGTGCGGCTGTCCATCAGGAAGTTGAGCAGCGTCCAGCCCTGCGGGTCGAGGATGTCGTGCAGCGCGTAATCGGCCGAATCCGCCTGGTCCACGGCGCGCATCAGCTCGTCGGAGATCTCCGGGAAGCGTTCCGCGCCGCCGAAGTATTCGTAGATCACCCGGGCGGCCGACGGCGCGTCCGGGTCGATGACGTGGTTCGAACGCTCACCCTTGTTACGCAGCGTCTCCGAATGATGGTGGTCGAACACCATGTGAGCGCCCGGAGCGAACGGCAGGTTGGTCAGGATGTCACGCTCAGTGATGTCGACCACGCCGTCCTGCACGTCCTTCGGATGCACGAAGGTGATCTCGTCGATCATGTCGAGCACACGCAGCAGGACGGCGCAGACCAACCCGTCGAAGTCGCTGCGGGTCACGAGCCGGTACTTCACGAGCAATCTCCCTCTGCCGATTGGCACCTTACTCTCCAGTTTGCCACTTTTGCGGCTATGGGCCTGGTCGCATCGGCGTACCGGTTTGATCCGGTGGGAGCCCGCGCTGCGTAAAGTTCACACGGAAGCTCACGTACGCGGTCGGAGGAAGACCTGACGATGGACACCGTTCCCCAGCTCGCACAGGACCGCAACGCCCCGCCCGCCACGCTGGTGATCTTCGGCGCGTCCGGCGACCTCACCCGGCGCAAGCTGCTGCCGGCCGTGGAGAGCCTGGCCCGGCACAACCGGCTGCCCGGCGAGTTCGCCCTCGTCGGCGTCGCCCGCACGGCGATGGAGGACCAGCAGTTCGCCGAGAGCGCGCTCGGCGGCCGCAGCCTCGCCGACAAGCCGCAGCTGCAGGGCGGCGGCATCCGCTACGTCTCCGGCGGCTACGACAACCCCGAGACCTACAAGCGGCTGGCCGAGGTGCTCGACGAGCTCGACGCCACCCGCGGCACCGCGGGCAACCGGATCTTCTACCTCTCGACGCCCGCCGAGGCGTTCCAGCCGGTGATCAACGGCCTGGCCGGCGCGGGGCTCAACCACGCCCGCGAGGGCTCGTTCGCCCGGCTCGTCATCGAGAAGCCGTACGGCAACGACCTGCGCACCGCGCACGAGCTCGACGGCATCGTGCACGCCGCGTTCGACGAGCCGCAGGTCTTCCGCATCGACCACTACCTGGGCAAGGACACCGTCCAGAACGTGCTCGCGCTGCGCTTCGCCAACGCGATCTTCCAGCCCATCTGGAACCGCTCGTGGGTCGACCACGTGCAGATCACCGTGGCCGAGACCCTCGGTGTCGGCACCCGCGGCGGCTTCTACGAGCACGCCGGCGCGATGCGCGACATCGTGCAGAACCACGTGCTCCAGGTCCTGGCCCTGGCCCTGATGGAGCCGCCCGCCTCGTTCGACGCCGAGGGGCTGCGCAACGAGAAGGTCAAGCTGCTGCAGGCGATCCGGCTGCCCACCGACCGCGACATCGCCGACCTGGCGGTCCGCGGCCAGTACACCCGCGGCGGCACCCGGGACGACCTGATGGCCGGTTACCGCGACGAGGTCGGCGTCGACCCGCTGTCGCGCACGGAGACGTACGCGGCCATGCGGCTCAACGTCGACAACTGGCGCTGGGCCGGGGTGCCGTTCTATGTGCGTACCGGTAAGCGGCTGCCCGCCCGGGTGACCGAGGTCGCCCTGCAGTTCCAGCGGCCGCCGCACCTGCCGATCCCGACCAACCAGCTCACCGAGCTGGACGCGGACGCGCTGATCCTGCGGATCCAGCCCAACGAGGGCATCTCGCTGCGCTTCGGCGCCAAGGTGCCCGGCCACTCGTTCCGGGTGCGCACGGCCAGCATGGACTTCTCGTACGAGCAGACGTTCCGCGAGGAGTCGCCGGAGGCCTACGAGCGGTTGCTGCTCGACGCCCTGCTCGGCGACCCCACGCTGTTCATCCGCACCGACGAGGTCGAGCAGTGCTGGCGGATCGTCGACCCGATCATCGAGCACTGGAAGAACGACATGTCGCCGATCCCGACCTACGAGGCCGCCTCGTGGGGCCCGACGGACGCCGACCGCCTGATCGGCCGCAGCGGCCGCAAGTGGCGCAACGCGGTCTGAGGAGTTACCGCGCCGATCGGGCCTTGACCACGTCGAGGGCCCGGTCGGCGTGCTCGTTCATGTCGCGTTCGCTGTGGATGACGTCGAGCACCGTACGGTCGGTGTCGATCACGAAGGTCACCCGCTTGACGCTCAGCGGGCCGAGCGGCAGCCGGCGCTTGATCCCGTACGCCTCGGCCGCGGTGTTCTCCGGGTCGGAGAGCAGCGGGTAGTCGAAGCCGTGCAGTTCGGCGAACTGACGCTGCTTGTCCACTTTGTCCCGGCTGATGCCGACCCGCTGCGCGCCGGCCGCGGCATATTCCGCGCCCAGGTCCCGGAAGTTGCAGGCCTCGGCCGTGCAGCCGCTGGTCATCGCGGCCGGATAGAAGAACAGCACGACCGGGCCGTCGGCGAGCAACGTGCTCAGCCGCCGCGGGGTGCCGTGCTGGTCCGGTAGTTCGAAGTCGGGGGCGACGTCACCCTTGTCGATGCTCACGTGATCAACGTACTCCGGGCTGAGTCTGCCGCCGAGCGCGTCCTCGCCTAGGGTGGAGACACCCACCTGTCCTGTCCGCCACGACCCCTGACTGACCTGACTGACCCCTGCCCGCCCCTGGACGAAAGCGACACCGCCATGCAGGTCTCGGTCGCGCACCACCCGCCCAACACGGCCGTTCTGACATTGCGCGGCTCCCTGGACATCGACACCGCGCCCTCGCTGAAGGCCAACCTCAGCCGCCTCGTGGAACGTCCCAGCCCGCGCATCATCGTCGACCTGTCGGGACTCGACTTCTGCGATTCCATGGGCGTCGGCGTCCTGGTGACGGCGCACGGCCGCGCGATGGAACGCGGTGGCTGGGTCCGGCTCGCGGCCCCCTCCGGTTTCCTGCGCCGCCTGCTCGACACCCTCGGCCTGATCGACTACCTGTCGCTGCACGCCGACGTCGAGACCGCCATGAAGGACTGACCGGACGGCGAGAGGGGCGCCCCGGAGTCCCGGAGCGCCCCTGCCGTGTCCGAGCGTCAGCTGGTCAGGCCGAAGACGATCCGGCCCAGCGTGTCCTCCGTGCCGACGAAACCTTCCGCCGGGCTGAACTGGCTGTCGCCGAAGTCGACGTCCGTGTCGTCAGCCGTACCGCCGACGCCGTCCGGGCCGACGCCGAAGAGCACGTCGAAGTTGGCGCCGCCCGAGTCCATCAGGTTGGGCGTCTCGTCGGCGTTGTCGGTGTGCCAGTCACCGAAGAAGTGACCCGCCTCGTGCGCGGTCACGTTGCCCACCGCCCGGCCGACGAAGGCCACCCGGTCGCTGGCCGGGGTCAGGTACGTGTTCAGCGAGGCCGGCCCCCCGGCCGGGTCACTGAGCACGTCCTGCAGCACCAGGGCGGTCTCCTCGGTCTCGAAGTTGCCCGGGTCGATGCTCTGCGCGATGCCGATGGTCTCGACCCCGGACTCGTCGATCGTGCCGCCGACCACGATGCGGCTCACGTTCGCCTGGCCCCACGGGTCCGCGTGGTCCTTGCTGTTGAGGATCTTCAACCGGAACTTGCTGTTGAGACCGCTGGCGATCAGGTCCTGCTTGATGTTCTCGGTGACGCTCGCGACCACCGCGTCGATCACCTCGTCCTCCTGCACGCGCGGGATGCCCCACTTGGCGAGGAACGCGGAGAACGGGCTGAGCGTCACGTTCCCGGTGCCGCCGAAGACCCCGGTGTTGACCCGGGCCCCGTCGAAGTCCAGGAACAGCGTCTGCACGGGCTTGGCCCCCTGCAGCACCGGCCGGTACGCCTCGACGGTGATGTCGTAGCTGCCGGAGCCGCGGGCCACGCCCACGTAGTGCCAGCCGGCCTTGGTCGCCACGTAGTCGGTGGCCGCGTTGCCCCCGCCGGGCAGCGGCGAGGACGGCGGGTAGATGTAGGTGGCGTCCTGGTCCGACCCGTGCACCTCGCGCGGGTTGGTGTCGTAGACCGTCAGGTACGCCGGCGCGCCCTTGGCCGAGGCGCCGAGCACGTCCCCGGCCCTGAGCTTGATCGCGAAGAAGTCCTGGTCGTCCGAGGCCGCCGAGATGGTGACGGTGTACGGGCCCTCGCTGGCCCCGCCGTCCCCGCTGGCCGGATCGAACGGATCGGCCGGCAACCCGCTGTACGCCGCGACGACCGCGTAGTACGTGCCCGAGGCCGGCACCTTGTACTGCAGCAGGCTGTCGAAGGAGCCGGCCGCGTCGTCGTTGCTGGCCACGATCGTGCCGTCCGGCGTGTAGAGCGCGACCAGCGTGTCCAGCGCGCCCGTCGGGGTGGCCGTCTGCACGGTCACCACCTGCCCGGCGGTGGCCTGCAGCGAGTAGAAGTCGAAGTCGTTGGTGCCCGTACCGGCGGAGCCGTGCGGCCCGTCGCCGATGGCGGCGGTGGTGACGATCGCCCGGCGGGCGGGGCCGATGCCGGTGGCCCCGGCGAGCGGGATCGAGCCGTCGTCCTCCGGGGTGGCGGCCCGGGCGGCGGGGGTGACGCTCTCGGGAGTGAGCGCGCCCAGGATGCGGATGGCCGGGTTCTGCCCGCTGCCGGTGCCGAAGTTCTTGATCAGCTGGGCCGAGGCGGGGTCCTCGTTGGAGCCGCGGGTGCCCGCCGGCTCGTCCTCGTCGACGACCACCGCGGCCGCGGCCGCCTTGGCCGCAGCCGACGACGGGGCCGCGGCGAGGGCCTTGAGCCGGGCGGCGGCCTTGGCCGACGCCTGCTTCTTCATGTAGGCGGCCCAGCCGCTGTAGTCGGCCTTGGCCGGGTCGGGCAGGATCGCCAGGTACGGGTTGACCCCGGCGGGCTTGGCGCCGGGTTTGGGCTTGGTGGCGACCGGCAGCCCGGCGGCGACAGCAGCCTGGTCGGCCGGGCTCAGCCCCGGATCGGATTGGAGTGGAGCGGCCGGCGTCGCGCCCGGAGTGAGCGCGACGATTCCGAGCACGAGTGCTCCGACGGTCGCGATGCTTCGTCGCATCAGTGATCCCCCTTCGATGCCTCCGGGGCCCCCGCCACGGACGGCACTCAGGACGCTACCGAGCGAGTCGATCAATATCTAGGGGTGTCGATGCATCGTCACAGGTGTTAGGAGTGCCCGGGAATCACTCGGGGGACGCGCGGTCATGCCTGCCCCACCACAGTGGACAAACGCGCGGTCAGCCGTCGGTGCGTACGGTCTCCAGCGCGGCGACGGCCGCTCCCCGGGCCCCGGCCATGTCGAGGTCGGGCACCAGGGCGAAGGTCGCCGCGGCCTGCTGCTCGGCCCGCAGCTGGGTGTGCTCGCGGACCGTGTTGAGGAACCACTGGCGGAAGTGCGGCGCCGCCTCGACCACGCCGCCACCCAGGAAGTACGCGGCCGGATCGGTGAAGTTGGCCGCGATCGTGAACAGCTTGCCGATCGCCTTGGCCTGCTGCTCGAAGACCGCCAGGGCCAGCGGGTCCTCCTTCTCGCCGTACCCGCGCAGCAGCTTGGCCGCCCGGCCGATCGGCTCCCCGGCCAGCGCATGGTCCGGGAACCGCCGCAGCCAGTACGGCAGCAGGTTCTTGGCGATGCCGGTCAGCGACGCGATGCTCTCCACGTCGCCGGTGAAGCCGCAGTTGCACTCCGGCACCGGCTGGTCCTCCTCCAGCACACCGTGCAGCGGGATCTGCACGTGGCCCAGCTCGCCCGCCATGCCGGCCGCACCGCTGACCACCTTGCCGAGCTCGACCACTCCCCCGCCCAGGCCGGTGCCGACGATCGCCGCCACGGACGACCGTTCCATGGCCGCGGCGCCGAAATGCCGGTGGTGGGCGTAGAGCGCGGCCGCGTTCGCGTCGTTGTTGTAGACCACCGGCAAGCCGATCCGCGCCTCCAGGGCGCCCCGGATGTCGTAGCCGTGCCAGGAGACCTGGGAGAAGTTCGTCGAGCCCTTCGACGAGATGACGCCGTCGGCGCTGGCCGGGCCCGGGGTGTCCAGCCCAACCGCGCGCACCAGCGTGCGCGGGGTGCTGGTCAGCGCGAGGATGCCGGTGAAAGCCTCGGCGAGCTGCTCGACCGCGGACTCCGGGCCCTCGGTGACCAGGCTCGGATTCTCCACCAGATGATCGACGAGGAACTGGCCCGTCGCGTCCAGGACGGTCGCGTTGTTGCAGGTGCCGCCGTTGTCGAGGCCGACCACGACCCAGGACGCCGGGGTCCGTACCACATCGATCTGATCCACAGCCCTGAGCGTACGTGCCGGGGCGCCGCGACGCGACGGGTGCAAGCGCATTGCGAGCGGTGAGAGTCCGGTTGCGGCGGCGCGGCGGGTGCCCGGCGGCGCCGAAGGGCCTGGCATGCAGACGAAGCCTGAGCCGACCCGCCGCGCCGTTCTCGGTGGCGCCGCCGCCGTCGCCGTGACCGCGGCCGGGGGCCTCGCCCTCGACGTGGCGCTGGCCGCGCCCGCCGCCGCCGCGGCCGTGCCGACCGACCTCGTCTCCGCCGACCCGCTCGCGCACCTGCTGCGCCGGGCCACCTTCGGTCCCACCCCCGCAGCCCTGGCCGAGCTGGCCAAGCTGGGCGTGCCGGCCTGGCTGGACCGCCAGCTCGACCCGGCGAAGATCGACGACTCGGCGCTGGACGCGCTGCTCACCCGGCTGCCGCTGGCCGGGGCCGACATCGCGACGGTACGCGCGCGGCTGCCCAAGCACTCCTACGAGGCGTTCGGCCAGCTGGGCCGGGCCACGGTGGCCCGGGCGATCTGGAGCAACCGGCAGCTGTTCGAGACCACCGCCGCGTTCTGGGCCAACCACCTGCACATCTCGGCGCCGTCCAGCGGCGTCTGGGACAGCCGCAGCGACTACGACAGGACGGTCACCCGCAAGTACGCCTTCGGGCGCTTCGCGGACATGCTCAAGGCCTCGGCCCGGCACCCGGCGATGCTGACGTACCTGGACAACCGGTCGTCGACCCGGACGCTGCCGAACGAGAACTACGCGCGCGAGCTCATGGAGCTGCACACCGTCGGCATGATCTACGCCGAGGCCGACGTGCAGGCCGCCGCCAAGCTGCTCACCGGCCTGACCGTGACGACCGCGGGGACGTACACCTACACCGCGGCCAAGCACGCGACCGGCGCCGTCCGGATCCTGGGCTTCAGCCACGCGAACGCGACCGCCGAGGACGGCGAGGCGGCCGCGCTGGCGTTCCTCGACCACCTGGCCCGGCACCCGGCCACCGCCGAGCGGCTGGCCACCAAGCTCTGCCTGCGCTTCGTCGCCGACGAGGCCCCGGCCACCCTGGTCGCGAAGCTGGCCAAGGTGTACCTCGACAACGACACCGCGATCGTGCCGGTGCTGCGGGCCCTGTTCACGTCGCCGGAGTTCGCCGCGTCGATCGGGCAGAAGGTCCGCACGCCGTTCGAGGACCTGGCCGCCACCGTCCGCACCCTCGGCCTGGGCCCGGAGACCTCCGGCGTGAAGGCGCTCGACGCGCTCTACAACAACCTGGTCAACGCCGGGAACGCCCCGTTCCGCTGGAGCCCCCCGAACGGCTTCCCGGACGTGGCGGCCGCGTGGGCGTCACCGTCGGCGTTCCTCATGCGCTGCAACGGCCACTTGAACCTCGCGGCCGGCTGGTACCCCAAGCAGCTCACCCGCCCCGCCGACCTGCTCACGTCCCTGGTCCCGGTGCTGCCGCAGACCTACGGGGGCCTGGTGGACGCGCTGGCCCGGCGGCTGGTCGGCACCCCGCTGCCCGCCGATCACGTGGCGGCCGTGCTAAGCGTCGCGGGCAAGCTGCCGACGAGTTCTCTGACCAGCAAGGAGTCGGTCGCCGGGAGTCTGCCGTACCTGATCGCTCTCGTCCTCGACTCGCCCTCCTTCCAGCTGAGGTGACCACTGCCATGACCGACTGCACCGAGCGTCGCCTGCCGGCGGCTGACGACGGCCGTGACCGCGAGGGCCATGAGGGCATGGCCGAGACAGCTCCGCCTGCACAGGCCTGCTGCGACGAGAACAAGATGCTGACCCGCCGGGGCGTCCTGGGCCGCGGCCTCGCGGCCGGCGCCGCCGGGGCGCTGGCCGGCCTGGCCGGCGAAGGGCTGTCGACCCGGCTGGCGTACGCCGCCGAGGGCTACACCGGTGACACCCTCGTGGTGCTGTCTCTGCGCGGCGGCTTCGACGGTCTGTCGGCGATCGCGCCGATCGGCGACCCGGACTACTACAAGGCCCGCCCGACCATCGCCCTGCCGAAGAGCCAGGCGATCGGCGGCAACAGCATGTTCGGCCTGCACCCGGGCCTGGCTCCGCTGCTGCCGATGTGGAAGAACGGCAGCCTGGCCGCGGTGCACGCGGTCGGCCAGCCCAACCCGACCCGCTCGCACTTCGCCGCCATGGAGGAGATGGAACGCGCGGCGGCCGGCACGTCCCTGCGCAGCGGCTGGCTGGACCGGATGCTGGGCCTGACCGGCGCCACCGGCCCGCTCGCCGCGGTGGCGATGGGCAACGCGATGCCGGCCCGCCTCTTCGGCGGGGCCTTCTCCGACGTGTCGATGGCCTCGGTCGACGGCTTCACGCTGGCCGGCGAGAGCGCGAACCGCCCGATGGCGGCGTCGCTGCGCAAGATGTACGCGACCGCGCCCGGCCTGCTGGCCGGTCCAGCTCTGGCGGCGGACGCGGCCTTGACGGCAACCACGGGGGTACGCGCGACCGCGTACGCACCGGCGAACGGCGCCGCCTACCCCGCGACGCCCCTGGGCAACGCCCTCAAGGACGTGGCCCGGCTGATCAAGGCGAAAGTGGGCCTGGCCGCGGCGGCGGTCGACTCCGGCGACTGGGACATGCACGAGGGCCTGGGCACGGCGGTCAAGGGCCAGCGCATGCACGACAACCTGCTCGAGACCTCCACGGCGCTGGCAGCGTTCGCGGCCGACCTGGGCCCGGCCGGCATGGCATCGGTGACAGTGGTGACGGTGAGCGAGTTCGGCCGCCGGGTCGCGGAGAACGCGTCCCGCGGGGTCGATCACGGTCACGGCAACGCGATGCTGCTGATGGGCGGCGGCGTCCGCGGCGGCACGGTGTACGGCACATGGCCGGGGCTGTCGGCGGGCGCACTGGTCGCCGGCGACCTGGCGGCGACGACGGACTACCGCGCGGTGATCGGCGAGATCCTGCAGAAGCGGTGCGGGTTCGGGTCGGTGGCCGAGGTCTTCCCCGAGGTCAGCCCGGCGGGCTTCGGCCTGGCCGCAGCCCGCTCCTAGCGGCGGGCAAGCCGCACGCGGCCCCGTTCGGCCGTTGCCCGGTCAGCGCGCGCTACCGTCCTCGCCGTGACGGGTCATCAGGCATATGTGTGGACGCTGCACCGGCGGAACGACGGCCGGCTCCTCGCCGAGCTGACCGTGACCAGCGCCGACTTCCCGTGGCTGTACGCCCGCGTCGACGCTCGAGCGGAACTCGTGGAGTTCGAGGCGCTGTTCGCCGAGGAGGTCAGCCGGCTGGACGGGATCGACGATGACCCGGGGTCGTGGGAACAGGCCCATGAGGCTGTCCGGAAAGCGGTGCAACTGCGATACCCGAACGGCGAAGACGTCCCCGAATTCCTGCTCCACCTCACCGCCGGCGAAGCCTGGTGGCGCTGGAGCGACGAGGCGTTCTAGAGCGAGTCTGACGGATCATCACGCGTGACCATGATCGATCGTTGGTGTGTTGTGGCCGGTGATCTGACTGATCAGGATTGGGAACGCTTGG